>DATAZN010000206.1:0-10789 GCA_036272035.1 Mycobacterium sp.
CCGTCGGGGCCTTCACCCGCAACCCGGAGATGGCCGCGACCGCGACGTTGGTCACCACCCCGAAGGCCACCCGCACCACACGCGAGTCCTTCGCCGCAGCGCTCGGCCAAGGGCTGGCCGACCAGCATGCGGTGCTGGCGCTGCATCCGGAAAAGCTGCGTTGGCTGGACCGGATCGACGCACTGCTGGTCGATCCGCGGGTGTTGTGCACCAACACCCTGCGAGTGGTCCGCGTCCGCGGGGCCGACGAAGACGAGCTGTCACCCGCGTGGAACCGCGCCCAGTTACTGCTGGAGAAAAGGGGCCTGCGCGTGGGCTGGCATCCGGTTCCCGGCCTGTCCGGCAAGGGATCTGACGCCGTTGAAGCGCTGATCGGCCCGACGCACGACCCACTGGCCTCGGCTGTGCTGGCCGAGGCGCGTCGGGCCGGCCTGGAACTGATCTCCGTGGGCGTCGACGATCTCGGCGAGCTGCAGCCTGCTTTCGACGAGCTGAGGCCATTGCAGAGGGCGTCCATCGACACTGCGCTCGCCGCGGCACTCACCGATCTGCAGCAGTCGGGCCGTACCGTGGCGGCCATATCTTCGGCTGCTGCACAAGCACTTTCATCCGCCGACGTCGGGCTGGGCGTGATGCCCAATTCCGACGGGGAACCGCCGCCCTGGACGGCCGATCTGATCCTGAGCGACCTCGACGGCGTGTGGCGGCTGCTGCACGCCGTTCCGGCGGCCAAATCGGCGAGCCGGCGCGGGATCGAGATCGCAACCGGCGCGACGGCATTGGGCGCGCTGCTGATGGTGCCCGGCGTGCGCGGGCGCGGACCGGGCCCGGTGACCACGGGCGCGGCCGCCGGTCTGCTGTCGGGCTATCTGATGGCCCGCCGGGTGCTGCGGACACCGGCCCCGCTGCCGGCTCCGATCCACGAGTGGCACGCCATGTCGATCGAGCAGGTCCGCAAGATGTTGCCGCCACCGGACGCCGAGCAGACGGCGGAGCCGCGGCACGGCATCGCCACCCGGGCGATGGAAACCGCCCAGCGCGGTGCCGAGCTGACCGGGCGCCCGCGGCAAGCGGCCTGGCAATTCGCCAAGGCCGTGCGCGCCGAACTGTCCGACCCGCTGACCCCGGTGCTGGCACTCGGCTCAGCCGCCAGCGCGATATTGGGTTCGCCGGTCGACGCGGTGCTGGTCGGGTCGGTGCTGACCGGGAACTCCATGCTGGCCGCCAGCCAGCGCCTGCGCGCCGAAAGCCGCCTGAGCGATCTTCTGGCTCAACAGATTCCACCGGCACGCAAAGTCACCACCGGTCCGGACGGTTCGACGGTCTACACCGACGTCAAGGCGGTGGATCTGCGGCCCGGCGACGTGATCGAGGTGCGCACCCACGAGGTGGTGCCCGCCGATGCGCGGTTGCTCGAGGAAGAGGACCTCGAGGTCGACGAATCCACGCTCACCGGTGAGTCGCTGCCGGTGGAGAAGCAGGTCGAGTCCACACCGGGCGCCGAGCTGGCCGAGCGCCGCTGCATGCTCTACGGCGGAACCACCATCGTGGCGGGCACCGCGGTGGCGCTGGTGACCGCCGTCGGCGCCGACACCCAGGCGCGCCGCGCCGCCGAGCTGGTATCCAGCGAGCTTCCCCAGATCGGACTCGAACATCAGCTCAGCCAGCTCACCAACCGGGCATTCCCGGTGAGCGCGGGCGGTGGTGTGCTGGTCGGCGCACTCGGTTTGTTGCGCCGCAAGGGTTTACGCGAGGCCGTGGCCAGTGCGGTCGCCATCACGGTGGCGGCGGTGCCGGAGGGGATGCCGCTGGTGGCGACCCTCGCACAGGCGGCCTCGGCGCGACGGCTGACGAATTACGGTGCGCTGGTTCGCGTCCCGCGATCAGTGGAGGCGTTGGGCCGCATCGATGTGGTGTGCTTCGACAAGACCGGGACGCTGTCCGAAAACCGCCTGCGGGTATCGCAAGTGCATCCCGCGGGGAGCTATTCACGCGAAGACGTCTTGCGCTGCGCGGCGCTCGCCGCACCAGACGCCAACGGCGGACCCCAGGTGCACGCGACCGACCGCGCGATCATCGAGGCCGCGCAATCGGTCAACGGCTCGAACCCGACGGCCGACGCCGACGCGCATCTGCCGTTCCGGTCGGGCCGGTCGTTCTCGGCGTCGGTGTTCGGCGACGAGCTGACCGTCAAGGGCGCACCCGAAGTCGTTCTGGCCGCGTGCAACGACATCGGGCCGGACATCGACCACACCGTGCGTCAGCTGGCGGCCGAGGGGCTGCGGGTGATCGCCGTCGCGCGGCGAAGGCTGACCCCACAACAGGCGCAACTGGTCGCGGAGGACGAAGACACCATTGCCGATCTGGCCGGGGGCGAGCTGACATTCGCGGGTTTCCTCGGGCTTTCCGACACGCCGCGGGCCGAAGCCCCTGCCTTGCTGGCGGGGCTCGCTGAGCTCGATATCGACATTCGGCTGATCACCGGAGACCACCCCATCACCGCCACGGCGATCGCGCAGGAACTGGGGATGTCGGTGACGGCGGACGAGGTCATCAGCGGAGCTGAGTGGGATGCCTTGTCGCGCAAGGATCAGGAGCGGGTGGTCACCGAGCGGGTGATCTTCGCCCGGATGTCGCCGGAGAACAAGGTCCAGGTCGTCCAGACGCTGGAACGCGTTGGCAAGGTCTGCGCCATGGTCGGCGACGGTTCCAACGACGCCGCCGCGATCCGGGCAGCGACCGTCGGCATCGGCGTCGTCGCCCGCGGCAGCGATTCGTCGAGCGTTTCTGCTGACGTGGTGCTGGTCGACGCGCGCATCGAGGCTCTGCTCACTGCGATCGAGGAAGGCCGCGAGCTGTGGCGGCGGGTTCAGGCTGCGGTGTCGGTGCTACTAGGCGGCAACGCCGGCGAGGTCGCGTTCGCGATCATCGGCGCCGCCATCACCGGCAATTCGCCGCTCAACACCCGGCAACTACTGCTGGTGAACATCTTCACCGACGCGCTGCCTGCCGCGGCCCTGGCGGTCAGCAAGCCGAGCGGACCGGTGCAGACCGAAGGACGCGGCCCCGACGAGCAGGCGCTGTGGCGCGCCGTCGCCATCCGCGGCGCCACCACCGCGGCGGCGGCGACGGCCGCGTGGGCGATGGCCGGGGTCACCGGACGGCCGCAACGGGCGTCAACGGTGGCACTGGTCGCCCTGGTGTCAGCGCAGCTGGGTCAGACGCTGCTCGAGTCACACACTCCGCTGGTCGTGTTGACCGCGGGCGGCTCGCTCGCCGTGATGGGAACCCTGATCAGCATCCCCGGCGTCAGCCAACTGCTTGGCTGTACCCCGCTGGGCCCGCTCGCCTGGGGGCAGGCGCTGGGCTCAGCCGGGGCTGCGACCGCCGCGATGGCCGTCGCGACCCGCGCATTCGCAGATAAGCGCCCCTTGGAGCTCGAGGCCGCTGATCCGACTCCGGCCGAGTCGCAACGACCTGCACAGCGCCCACGCGCCACAGAACGGCGTACAACTGGATCAAAGGAACGGTCAGAAGGCCAGCCACAGCTCCGCCTAGTGGGTCGGCGAGAGAATCGGTCGTCGACATAACCCCGAGAGTGACCGCACCACCCGTCACAATGGCAACGCCTAAGTTACCGAAAGGCAAATGATGGCCGAAAAGAATGCGCGGCGCGAAACTTCCCAGGCAGATGCTGTCGCCCATATCCGGGAAGGCGAGACTTTCGCCATCAACCTGCCGGTTATCGGGCAGGTGGAGATTCCACGGCCCGAGCAACTCGCCTATTACGGCGGTTTAGCGGCTCTAGCTGCATTAGAGCTGATCGACTGGCCGGTCGCCGTGGTCATCGCGGCAGGTCATCTGCTGGCCCACAACCACCACAACAGGCTCCTCGAAGAGCTCGGCGAGGCCATCGAAGACTCGGAGTAGCAGTTAGCTCGCGTCGTCCTGCAGCACTTGGCGTGCGGCCTCGACATCGTGGTGAATCGGCATACACATCAGCTCGGCAACCCTGTACATGAAGCTGTTCGGCGCCAAAACGATGAGGATCGCATCGTCCGCGAGTAGACGATCCAGAGCCGAGAACCCGGCACTGTCCAGATATCTGATGCTGCTCAGCTGCAGGATGACCGGCCGTGCGCCCGGCAGTTCCTGCACCGATCGGGCGAAGGTGCGGACGTTCGACGCGTCGACCTCGCCGGTCACTGTCACCTCGACGGGCGTTGACGCGTCGCCGTTTTCTGCGACCTGCAGCTGAAATTCCGCGCTGCTCACGATTTCACACCTTCCACCAGACCGGACTCGGGAAGAACCGCGCCCTCAAAACTCAGCGTGATTCGCGTGCCACCCGGAGTTCGCGACGTCTTCACCTCGTCGGCGAGGCCGTTGATCATCGTCAGCCCGCGACCGCGCTGCAGGCTGCGTTGGCTGGCCGACGAATCACCCGACCATTGACCGGCGTCGCTGATCGTCGCGGTGACCGTGTGACCGCGGACAAAGGCTTCGATGGAGACCGTCTTGCTGGCGTCGCCGCCGCTGCCGTGCTCGATCGCGTTGGTCACCGCCTCCCCGACGGCCAACAAAATGTCGGATTCGCGCCGTGGGTCGACGTCGACGCCGGAAATCCAGTCGCGCAGCCGATGTCGCGCCTCGGCGATGTAGTCCAGCGAGGCCGGAACCGCGGTGGCGAAACTGCGGGCCGAGCTGTGGCACGGACGCAGCGCCAACACCACGACGTCGTCGGTGTAACCGCCAGGCGGAGCCATCCGTTCGAGCAGCTCGTCGCACAGATCCCCGACCGGAAGATCGGCGCGGTATGCGGCCGCACCCTGCAGCCGGGCGAATCCCTCATCGAGCGTCTCTCCTGGCCGCTCGATCAGTCCGTCGGTGTAGAGCAGGACCACGCTGCCCGGCGCCAACTCGTGGACGGCGGTGTTCTGCTCGAGCGGGGTTTCCCAGGCGGCCACCGGTACGCGCCGGCCGGCCGACAGGAACACCGGCGGTTGGTCCGGCGTCACCAGCAGCGGATAGGGATGTCCCGCACAGGAATAGCTGATGCGGGCAGTGCCGTCTTCGGTTTCCAAGTCGATCACCGCGTAGCTGACCGTCGCGCAGCGCGCGCCCGGCACCGTCGCTGCGTATCGGTCCAACGAGGTCAGCACCGCCCCCGGGTCGGCGTCGGTCAGCGCGCTGGCCGCCACCGCCGCACGCAACCTGCTCATCGCGATCGCGGCGGGCAGGCCATGCCCGACGACGTCGCCGACAGAGATCGCAACCTGGCCCTGATGTGCCAGCGGGACCACGAGATACCAGTCACCACCGACGCGCATCGACTCACCGCCCGGTTGGTAGACCGCCGCGGCAACCGCCACGGTCGACCCGTGGTCGAGATCGAGCAGATGGTCCTGGAAGTCCACAGCTATCCGATGCTCCCGCTGAGCGTTGCGGATCCGGTCGGCCGTCGACTGGGTGATCTTGGCGACCTGTGCGGCCCAATCGAGTTCAGCGGGATCGAATTCTCGCGGTGTCGACCACAGCATTCCGAGCGAGCCGATGACCTTTCCATCCAGACCGCGCAGTGGCTGGCTGATGCACGACCGCACCGACTCGTGCGTTTCGGTCACCACATGCCCATAGCGCGCGCCGAGACTGAGTGTGTCCGTGATGATCATCGGTTGACCGGTTCTGATGACATCGACGGGCACGATCGGGGTATCCATTGACGCGATGTGGTAGCGGTCGCGTATCTCCGCTGGCACCGCGGCGCTGTATTCGAAGCGGAGGTTTTTGGATTCGGCGTCGAGCAACCCCAGACAGACGATCGGCGGATCACCGGAAGGGTACGCAGCACCCTGCAGCGCGTCGACGACCGCGACACTGGACTCGGCGGCCTGCAGAACCGCGTCGAGCTGCGCGAAATTCAAGGCCTTCTGCGCCCGAGCGTCGCTGGATCGCCGACTGGCGCGTTCGCGCGCGGCAGCCGACAGCCGCGCTGCGACACGATCGATTAAATCCTGTGAGCTGAAGGGCTTTGGCAGGTAGTCGTCGGCCCCACGGGAGAAACCTTCGCTGACGGCTTCGGCGCCCGCCCGTGCGGACAGTATCAGCACCGGTATGGCCGACAGCGCCGGGTCGGCGCGAATGGCCGCGACGAATTCAAAGCCGTTGAGCCGCGGCATCATCACGTCGGTCACGATGACACTCGGACGAAGTTTGCGAGCGGTCTCGATGCCCTCTTGCCCGTCGGCAACGAGTACCGTTCGCCAATGCGCCGACAGCACTCGCTCCAAATGCGTTCGCATATCAGCGTTGTCGTCGGCGATCAGTACCAACTCTCGCCTGTCGGGCGCGGGCGCAGCGTCCTGTGACGACGTCGCCAGCGGCGTCACCCACTGGTCCGCCTCGACGACGTACGGGTTGTCCAGCAGCCCGGCGGGTGAATGGCCGACCGGCCTGCCGCCCACCGACCGCGGCAGCCGGATGGCGACCGTGGTGCCGCGCTCGAGTTCGCTGGCGAATTCGATGCTTCCGTGTTGGAGGTCGACGAGCCCGCGCACCAGTGACAGCCCGATACCGGTGCCTTCGACGCTGCGCCCGTGCGCACTCTCGGCGCGAAAGAACCGCTCACCGAGCCGCTTTAGGTCCGCCTCGGCGATGCCGACGCCGCTGTCGCGAATCATGATGCGGCAGAACGATGAATCGCTGTGCACAGCGACCGTGATCGAGCCCGTCAGCGTGTACTTCACCGCATTCGACATCAAATTGAGCATGATGGTCTCCCACATGCCCGGATCTACGTCGGCCACCGCCGGTCGGCAGTCCAGCACCAACTCGAGCCCGGCCCGCTGACAGAGTTCGGAGAACGACGACGCGATATCCGACGTCAACGCGCCGACATCGGTGCACAGCAAGGCGGTGGTGGCGCGCCCGGCTTCGATGCGGGAGAAGTCCATCAGCGAATCAACCAGTCGTTGCAGGCGTCCGGCGTTACGCCGCGCTGTGGTCAGCCGGTTCATCAGAACGCTGCCCGGGCCGCTGTCCGACAACGCATCGTCGAGCGGCCCCAACAGCAGCGTGAGCGGGGTGCGGAACTCGTGGCTCACGTTCGTCAGGAATGCCGTCTTCGCGTGGTCGAGTTCGGCGAGGGCATCCGCCCGCTGCCGCTGCTGCTCGTAGGACACCGCCGATGCCATCGCCGACGACAACTGGTCGGCAAGCAACTGGCAAAAGCCGATGTACTGGTCGTCCAACGGGCACAGCGGATTGGTTCCGACCAGCAGAGCCCCGGCGGCCGGGCCCTCGCCCAATGGCAATAGCAGCGCCAGGTCGGGACAGTCGTCGGCCAATACATCGTGGATGCCGTCTATCCTTGCTGCCACGTCCTCGATGACCTGCGTTTCCGACCTCGTCCGCGGCACCCACTCGGATTTGATCAGCTTCGCCAACGTTCTCGGCAACAACGGCAGCACCGAGCGCGTCGCTCCGCGAAGGGTCACGTCGCCCGTCACGGGATCACCGATGTAGGCGGCGACGAACGGTACATCGGCGGATTGCTCGGCGCACACCTTGACCGTTGCATTGGCCGCATCGTCAATCGTGTTGGTATCCATCACAGCCGAGGCCACTGCATTGAGTAGATGCAGCCGGCGCTCGCTCAGCACGCGTTCGGTGGTTTCGAAAGATGGACAGAAGATCCCGTAGGTCTTGCCGTCGTCGCCGATCAGCGGACTGTAGGTGAAGGTGAAATATCGCTCCCGGCGGCGTCCTGCGGTCACCATCGGCAGCATCAGGTCGTGCGACCAGGTTGCTTCGCCGGTCGCGATAACGCTGGCCAGCATCGGGCTGATCGGCTGCCAGATATCCCACCAGGCGTACTGGCCCCGTTGACCCAACGCTTCCGGGTGCCGGTCACCGAGGATCGAGATGTAGGCGTCGTTGTAGATCAGGAACAGATCCTCGGCACCCAGCCACAACACGATCGGAAAGCGCGACGTCAACACCACCGCGACCGCGGACCGGACTCCCTGGTGCCACGACTGAGGTGAGCCGAGAGGATGAGCGGTCCAATCGAATTCGGCGAACCGCCGGCCCATTTGCCCTCCGAGCGCCACGGCCGCGGCGAGGTCAGGTGGCAGAACCTTGGGATCGCGTGGCCAGCCGCGGCGTTGCTCTCCGCTCACGACCCCTGCTCGGAATCACGGCCTTCCAGTGCATCGGACAACGTGGGATAGAGGTCCAGCAGGCTATCCAGATTCGTCACCTCGATCGGCCGAACAACCAGGCCGTTATCGGCGACCAACCGAACGGACGTCCCGGCCTGCAAACCTTGCTTGTGACAATCCAGCACAGCGTTCAGACCGGCACTGCCGAAATACGTCACGCCTTGCAAATCGAGGATCAGCAATCGAGATTCTTGGCGTTCAGCCTCCTGCAGCGCTGACTCCAACTGCGACCGCAGCTCGCCGGCGGTACTGGAATCGATCTCCCCGGTGGCATGCACCAGCACCGCTTCTGGTCGAACCTCGGAGTCGACCACTAGCAATTCCATCGCGTTCACCCGCTTCGATGCACTCAAGTCGTAAGCCTGGGACCACGGGTATTGGTCCAGCCCGCTGGACGGCAACATCGACCCGACCCTGCCGACCACCGCTTGGACGAGCCTATCTGGCAGCGCGCTTACGTGGTGGATTCATCCGGAATACGCTCATGCACTGTTAACAACAGATGGTCGAAGGTGGCTTGGGTCTCCGCCGACGGCGGTGGCAGCGTGGCGTTTTCAGTGATGAGTTGCTTCGCCAGCGAACGCAACTTGGTGTTGGTCTCCTGCGATCGCCACCGCAGCACGCCGAAGGCCTGTTCGTGGCTGACCCGGTACATCGCCATCAGCAGGCCTTTGGCCTGCTCGATCAGGGCGCGGGCCTCGAACAGATCGGGCAGCGCCTCGTCGAGGGCCACCTGGCGGGTCTCGACGAAGGTCGCGGTGAGGTCGAGGTAGTAACCGACGGTACCCACCACTGCGCCAGTCTCGTCGGACATCCGATCGGCCACCACGATCGCGTCGTGCACGGTACCGGCGGTGTCGACGAAACGGTGACGGCTGGAGAACGAGCCCTGGGACAACAGTGCCCGATCGAGCAGGTCCTGAACATGACCGCGGTCGTCGGGATGCTTGTGCGAGAGCAGCAACTCCGTCGTGGGCTCGACGGTCCCGGGTTCGTAGCCGTGCATCCGGGCCAGCTCGTCCGACCACTCCCAGCGCTGGCCGACGAACCAGAATCGGAAAGCCCCTACACCCGGTTTCTCGTCGTCGACAGCCGGCCACCGGGCTGGCCAGGCATCGATCCCAATGCTTGTTCCGGCCACCTCCCGCACGCGACATATCTTTCCACCCATAACACGGCTTGCCTACCGATTAGGCCTGACCTGATTGGGTTGCCAGCCCCTCGGCGGGACCGGGAATTTCTGCACGCCTGCGCAGCACCGCCCGGCTGCGCTAGCGTGGAAGCGCAATAGAACGCGGGAGCGCACACCCGGTGCGCTGAGAGGACGGCCCGGGGCCGTCGACCGTAAGAACCTGATCGGATAATGCCGACGTAGGGAGACGAGAAATGACCGATTTAGCAGTCGAACCGACCGTGACCACCGGCCCGATCGCCGGCAGTCAGAAGGTTTACCGAGACCTCGAGGTGTCCTCCGACGGGCCCGCCGCCAAGGTTCCATTCCGCCGGGTCAATCTGTCCAACGGCGAACACCTCGACCTTTACGACACCTCCGGCCCCTACACCGACCCCGACGCGGTGATCGACGTGACGGCCGGCCTGCCGCCGCGCCCGGGTGTGGTTCGCGACCGCGGCACCCAGTTGCAGCGGGCTCGCGCCGGCGAGATCACCGCCGAGATGGCCTACATCGCCGCACGCGAGCAGATGCCGCCAGACCTGGTCCGCGACGAGGTTGCCCGCGGCCGCGCGGTGATCCCGGCCAATCACAACCACCCCGAGAGCGAGCCGATGATCATCGGCAAGGCGTTCGCGGTGAAGGTTAACGCGAACATCGGCAACTCGGCGGTGACGTCGTCAATCGCCGAAGAGGTCGACAAGATGGTGTGGGCCACCCGCTGGGGCGCGGACACCATCATGGATTTGTCCACCGGCAAGGACATTCACGCCACCCGCGAATGGATCCTGCGCAACTCACCGGTGCCGGTCGGCACCGTGCCGATCTATCAGGCGCTGGAGAAAGTCAACGGCGACCCGACGCTGCTGACGTGGGAGATGTACCGCGACACCGTGATCGAGCAGTGCGAGCAAGGCGTGGACTACATGACCGTGCACGCCGGGGTGTTGCTGCGGTACGTGCCACTGACCGCCAAGCGGGTGACCGGCATCGTGTCCCGTGGTGGTTCGATCATGGCCGCCTGGTGCCTGGCGCACCATCAGGAATCGTTCCTGTACACCAACTTTGAAGAACTGTGCGACATCTTCGCCCAGTACGACGTGACGTTCTCACTCGGCGACGGGCTGCGTCCTGGATCGATCGCCGACGCCAACGATGCCGCGCAGTTCGCCGAGCTGCGCACCCTGGGTGAGCTCACCAAAATCGCGAAAGCCCATGGCGCTCAGGTGATGATCGAAGGACCGGGCCACGTCCCGATGCACAAGATCGTCGAGAACGTGCGGCTGGAAGAGGAGCTGTGCGAGGAGGCCCCGTTCTACACGCTAGGGCCGCTGACCACTGACATCGCACCGGCGTACGACCACATCACGTCAGCGATCGGCGCGGCGATCATCGC
>DATAZN010000207.1:0-28106 GCA_036272035.1 Mycobacterium sp.
GGGCACCATGGGGTTCGCCATCCCGGCAGCCATGGGCGCCAAGATGGCCCGACCCGACGCTGAGGTCTGGGCGATCGACGGCGACGGCTGCTTCCAAATGACCAACCAGGAACTGGCCACCTGCGCGATCGAGGGCGCACCCATCAAGGTGGCGTTGATCAACAACGGCAACCTCGGCATGGTGCGCCAGTGGCAGACCCTGTTCTACGAGAAGCGGTATTCGCAGACCGACCTGGGCACCCACTCGCGCCGGATCCCCGACTTCGTCAAGCTGGCCGAGGCGCTGGGTTGTGTCGGATTGCGTTGCGAGCGCGAGGAGGACGTCGTCGACGTGATCAACCAGGCCCGGGCGATCAACGACCGTCCGGTGGTGATCGACTTCATCGTCGGTGCCGACGCGCAGGTGTGGCCGATGGTCGCGGCCGGGACCTCGAACGACGAGATCCAGGCCGCCCGCGGTATCCGCCCGCTGTTCGACGACGGAACCGAGGGGCACGCCTGATGACCGGATCGACGACCACACACACCCTTTCGGTGTTGGTCGAAGACAAACCCGGTGTGCTGGCCCGGGTGGCGGCGCTGTTCTCGCGGCGTGGGTTCAACATCGAGTCGCTGGCTGTCGGCGCCACCGAGCAGAAGGACATGTCGCGGATGACCATCGTGGTCTCCGCCGAGAGCACCCCGCTCGAGCAGATCACCAAGCAGCTCAACAAGCTCATCAACGTCATCAAGATCATCGAACAGGACGACCACAATTCGGTGTCTCGTGAGCTGGCGCTGATTAAAGTCCGTGCCGACGCCGGATCCCGCAGCCAGGTCATCGAAGCGGTGAACCTGTTCCGCGGCAAAGTGATTGACGTGTCGCCGGAATCGCTGACCATCGAAGCTACCGGTGACCGTGGCAAGCTCGAAGCGCTGCTGAAGGTCCTCGAGCCGTTCGGCATCCGCGAAATCGTCCAATCGGGAGTGGTTTCGCTTTCCCGGGGACCACGCGCTATCGGCACCGCCAAATAACCACATCAATTCGAAATCCAGAAGGCTAGAAAGAAGAAGGGACACTCAGGTGGCTTTGGAGATGTTTTACGACGACGATGCGGACCTGTCGATCATTCAGGGCCGCAAGGTCGGTGTGATCGGCTACGGCAGCCAGGGGCACGCGCACTCACTGAGCCTGCGCGACTCCGGAGTTCAGGTGCGGGTCGGGCTCAAGGAGGGCTCGAAGTCGCGGGTCAAGGTCGAGGAGCAGGGCCTGACCGTCGACACGCCGGCCGAGGTGGCCAAGTGGGCCGACGTGATCATGCTGCTGGCGCCCGACACCGCGCAGGCCGACATCTTCAAGAACGATATCGAACCCAACCTGAAGGATGGCGATGCGTTGTTCTTCGGGCACGGGCTCAACATCCACTTCGATCTGATCAAGCCGCCTGGCAACGTCACCATCGCGATGGTGGCGCCGAAAGGCCCGGGGCACTTGGTGCGTCGTCAGTTCGTGGATGGCAAGGGTGTTCCCGCGCTGATCGCCGTCGACCAGGACCCCAACGGCAACGGCGAGGCGCTGGCGCTGTCCTACGCCAAGGCCATCGGCGGCACCCGCGCGGGCGTCATCAAGACCACCTTCAAAGATGAGACCGAAACCGACCTGTTCGGTGAGCAGGCCGTGTTGTGCGGTGGCACAGAGGAATTGGTGAAGACCGGTTTCGATGTGATGGTCGAGGCGGGCTACCCGCCGGAGATGGCCTACTTCGAGGTGCTGCACGAGCTCAAGCTGATCGTCGACCTGATGTACGAGGGCGGCATCGCGCGGATGAACTACTCGGTGTCCGACACCGCCGAATTCGGCGGGTACCTGTCGGGCCCGCGCGTCATCGACGCCGACACCAAAGAGCGCATGCGCGCGATCCTGCGCGACATCCAGGACGGCACCTTCACCAAGAAGTTGGTCGCCAACGTCGAGGGCGGCAACAAGGAGCTCGAGGGTCTGCGCAAGGAGAACGCGGAGCACCCGATCGAGGTCACCGGTAAGAAGCTGCGGGACCTGATGAGCTGGGTCGACCGCCCGATCACCGAGACCGCCTAGCTACGACCTGAGTTGGCCCGCCACGGTCACGATCCGGCGGGCCAGATGGTCGAGTGCGGCCTTGGTCGCGTCGTCGAACTCGTCGATGTTGTCGTGGGTGGCGACCAGGCTTGCCCCGTACGGGTTTCCGTCGACGAACTTGCACGGATCGGTATATCCGGGCGGGACGATGATGCCGCCCCAATGGATCAGGGTGATGTAAAGCGACAGCAGTGTCGTCTCCTGCCCGCCGTGCGCGGTGTTGGAGGACGTGTAGCCGGCATATACCTTGTCGGCCAGCTTGCCGTCGGCCCAGAGCCCGCCCAGTGAATCGATGAACGTGCGCAATTGGGCTGCGGGCGAGCCGAATCGCGTGGGCGTCCCGAAGATCACCGCATCGGCCCATACGATGTCGTCGCCAGTGGCCGCGGGAAGATCCTTGGTGGCTTCGTAATTGGCGGTCCATGCCGGGTTCTGGGCGAACGAGGCCGGATCATGGGTCTCGGCGACATGCCGCACGCGGACTTCGGCGCCCGCCGACTCGGCTGCCGCCGCGACGCGCTTGGCCATTGTCGTTCCGTGGCCGGTGGTGGAGTAGTAGATGATCGCCAGCTTCGTCATCGGGTCATCGTAGGCACCGGTGGATGCCGAACTCCATCGGTTCGAGCCGGACCAGTGCTCATGGCGGCGACCCGCTTCGCCCGGCCGCCGAGATCGACGCTGGCGCTGGCCGCTTCGGCGTGTCGCCGCGCTAGTGTCGATCTCGGCTTTCGGGTGGCTCGACCCACATGCCCAGCACCGGCTGTCGCACCCCGCCGTTGCTGAATTCGCTGCACCACGGCCGGTGCCCTTGGTCGTCGGGCCAGACCAGCTGTAGGGCCCGCAGATCAGCGCCGTAGAAGGCGACCGCGAAGTTCATGTGCGCGTCCGGATGCTGCACCTGGACGACTTCGAGCAGTAGCTCATCGCCGATCCAGATCCGCTCGCCCGGTAACGGCTTGCCACCGTCCACGAGATATTGAGCGACGCTATTGAGCACGTGCGTCGCGCGCTGCGGCGGCATCCCTGTCACCAACAGTTCGGGCAGGCCTCGCGGATGCAAACCGATCGTGTACGCGTAAGGCGCGCGGTCGCTTTCCACGAATTGCACGACCCACCCATTTCTTTCGACGCATGCGTGTATGGCCTCCAGCCACTCCTGCATAGTGGAATCCGGGTGATCGCATTTCCAGCACATGGGGTATTTCTCCTGTCGTCGGGCTTGTCGACAGGATTCACCCGGGTACCGACACTCATAGGCTCCGCAATCCGGCACAACCGCGACCACTAGGCTTGCCCGCGTGAGCCTGCCTGTAGTTCTAATCGCTGACAAACTTGCCGAATCAACCGTCGCGGCGCTGGGCGACGACATCGAAGTGCGCTGGGTGGACGGCCCGGACCGGGAAAAGCTGCTGGCCGCGGTGCCGCAAGCCGACGCGCTTCTGGTCCGCTCGGCGACCACTGTCGACGCCGAGGTGCTCGACGCGGCGCCGAGACTGAAGATCGTTGCCCGCGCCGGCGTCGGCCTGGACAACGTCGACGTGAAAACCGCCACCGAACGCGGTGTGCTTGTGGTCAACGCCCCGACTTCGAACATCCACAGCGCTGCCGAGCACGCGATGGCGCTGCTGCTGTCGGCCGCGCGTCAGATTCCCGCGGCCGATGCCTCGCTGCGCGAGCACGCGTGGAAGCGCTCGTCGTTCTCCGGCACCGAGATTTTCGGCAAGACCGTCGGAGTGGTCGGGCTGGGCCGGATCGGGCAGCTGGTTGCCCAGCGTCTGGCGGCTTTCGAGGCGCACATCGTGGCCTACGACCCGTATGTGTCGGCCGCGCGCGCGGCCCAACTCGGTATCGAACTGCTCTCGCTGGACGAGCTGCTCGGCCGCGCCGACTTCATCTCTGTGCACCTGCCGAAAACGCCTGAGACAGCGGGGCTGATCGACAAAGAGGCGTTGGCGAAGACCAAGCCCGGAGTGATCATCGTCAACGCCGCACGCGGTGGGCTGATCGATGAGGCGGCGCTGGCCGACGCCATTTCCAGTGGACACGTTCGCGCTGCCGGTCTCGACGTGTTCTCCAAAGAGCCATGCACCGACAGCCCGCTGTTCGAGCTCGCCCAGGTAGTGGTGACTCCGCACCTGGGTGCATCGACCGAAGAGGCCCAAGATCGGGCCGGCACCGACGTAGCGGCTAGCGTGAAGCTCGCGCTGGCGGGGGAGTTCGTCCCAGACGCCGTCAACGTCGGCGGCGGCGTGGTCAGCGAAGAGGTGGCACCGTGGCTGGATCTGGTGCGCAAGCTCGGGGTGCTGGCCGGCGCGCTCAGCGAGGAATTGCCGACGTCGCTGTCGGTGCAGGTACGCGGTGAGCTGGCCGGCGAAGATGTTGAGGTGCTTCGGCTTTCGGCGTTGCGCGGCTTGTTCTCTGCAGTGATCGAGGACCAGGTGACGTTCGTCAACGCCCCGGCGATCGCTGAGGAGCGCGGCGTGGCCGCCGACATCAGCACCGCCACCGAAAGCCCCAACCACCGCAGCGTTGTCGATGTTCGCGCCGTGGCCGCTGACGGTTCGGTCGTCAACGTCGCCGGTGCGCTGTCGGGTCCGCAGCAGGTCGAGAAGATCGTGCAGATCAACGGCCGCAACTTCGATCTGCGTGCGCAGGGCATCTACCTCGTCATCAACTACGCCGATCAGCCTGGGGCACTGGGCAAGATCGGCACGCTGCTGGGTACCGCGGGGGTCAACATTCAGGCCGCCCAGCTTTCCGAGGATGCCGAGGGACCGGGTGCGACGATCCTGCTGCGGGTGGATCGCGATGTCCCCGCCGAGGTTCGCGCCGAGATCGGGTCCGCTGTGGCGGCCAACAAGCTCGAAGTGGTTGACCTGTCTTGAAGCGCGCCGGCGACGATAGACCGTGCAGTGCGATCCCGGGAGGGCAGGGGGAGCGGCGCTCATGAAGTTAGCGGTAATCCCGGGTGACGGGATCGGGCCGGAGGTTGTCGTTGAAGCGGTGAAGATTCTCGACACCGTGTTGCCCGGTGTCGAGAAGACGCATTATGACTTGGGCGCCAAGCGATTCCACGCCACCGGTGAAGTCCTGCCCGAGACCGCCGTGGCCGAACTGCGGGCCCACGACGCAATCCTGTTGGGCGCGATCGGTGATCCGTCGGTGCCCAGCGGTGTGCTGGAGCGAGGTCTGCTGCTACGCCTGCGATTCGAGCTGGACCACCATGTCAACCTGCGACCGGGCCGGCTGTATCCGGGCGTCAGTAGCCCACTGAGAGTCGATCCCGGCACCAATATCGATTTCGTGGTGGTCCGCGAGGGCACGGAGGGTCCGTACACCGGGACTGGCGGCGCGATCCGCGTCGGCACCGCCCAGGAAGTGGCCACCGAGGTCAGCATCAACACGGCGTTCGGCGTCCGCCGCGTCGTGGAAGACGCGTTCGGGCGCGCTCAGCAGCGTCGCAAACATCTGACGTTGGTGCACAAGACGAATGTGCTGACATTCGCCGGATCCCTGTGGTCACGGACCGTGCAGGAGGTCGGCGAGAAGTATCCGGATGTCGAGGTGGCCTACCAGCACGTCGACGCCGCGACCATCCACCTGGTCACCGACCCCGGGCGCTTCGACGTCATCGTCACCGACAACCTGTTCGGCGACATCATCACGGACCTGGCTGCCGCGGTCTGCGGCGGTATCGGATTGGCCGCCAGCGGAAATATCGACGCCACCCGGACCAACCCGTCGATGTTCGAACCGGTGCACGGCAGCGCACCCGACATCGCCGGTCAGGGGATCGCGGATCCGACCGCCGCGATCATGTCGGTGGCGCTGCTGCTTTCCCACGTCGGCGAAGACGCTGCCGCCGCGCGAGTGGACCGGGCCGTGGCGTCCCATCTGGCCAGTCGCCCGACCGGAAAGATATCCACCGCCGAAGTCGGCGAAAGGATTGCGTCCGCGCTCTAGTTTCCAGGCCGGGCGGCAACGTCTTGGCCGGCACGATCGGCACCGCCAGCAGCGGGAACAGCCCGCAAAGGAGAAATGCGGGCGGATAGCCGTGGTCGGCGATCAGCCCACCGAACACCGGCGGCGCGCCCGCTGCCATCACCCGTTGATAAGTGTTCTGCAGGCCCAGCGAACGCCCACTCCAGAACGGTCCGGCGTACTCGGTGACCGCGGTGGATTCCAGCCCGTTGTCGAGTACTGCGACGACCGAGGCCGCGACCATCAGCGGCACGGCGATCGACGAGCGCAAATGGTCGGCGAGCGCCAAACCGGCGAGCACCAGAACCCCGACGACGGCCATGATGCGGACTGGACGCAGCCGCGACCCGACCCGGTCGGACCACCGACCGACCATGACACGGCCCACCGCCCCGAGTAGCTGAGACAGCGTTACGAGCGCTCCTGCCGAGGTGATCGACCAGTGGTAGTTGGTGATCAGCCAGATCAGCATGAATGTGACGGTCACCGTCTGCGGCACCATCAGCAGCGCCGAGACGATGTGGATGCGCCGCAGCACCCACGATCCGCGGTAGGGGTTGGCCCGCTCCTGTTCGGTGGCCTCGTCCCATTCCTTGCGCGGCGGGTCGGTGATGGCCACAAAGCTGAGCACCGCCGACACCGCGCACAGCACGGCCGGAAAGATCAGGCCCGCGGTCGCCGACTTGCTGCGCTCGGCGAGTTCGGGAATGACGAGTGCGCCCAAGGCAATTCCGAGCGGCTGCGCGGTCTGCCGGACGCCCATCGCCAGACCGCGTTGCTCGGGCGGGAACCATCCGGACACCAGCCGGCCGCCGGCGGAGTTACAGCTGGCGGCCGCCATGCCACCGATGAACAGCAGTGCGGCGAAGGACACCATCGTGTGGACAGTGGTTGCCGCGTAGGCGGCGACCGCAGTCAGCACGGAACCGACCGTCAGCACGATGCGTTCGCCGAGCCGGTCGAGCAAATAGCCCCAGAGGATCAGCGTCGCCACCATGCCGAAGCTCGGCATCGACGACAACAACCCGGCCTCGGCCAGGGGAGTGCCCTGGTCTTCTTCCAGCGCGGGAATCAGGAAAGCGACGCCGTTGATGAAGACGAACGCGCTCGCGGTCACCAGAAGTGAGACGACGACGATTGACCAGCGTCGGCCCGCGCTGATTCCGACCGCGCCGGTCGGGTCCGTCGGCATCGATCCATGCTCGCACAGCCATATGATTGCTGAGGCCGAAGCGGCAACCGGCCCGGCTGCGCGGACCTCGATCGGCGCTCACTAGGCTAAGGCGAATGCGCCTTGGTCGAATTGCCAGTCCAGATGGCGTCGCGTTCGTCTCCATCGAGGGCGAACACGACGAGATGACCGCCCGCGAGATCGCCGAGCATCCGTTCGGTACCCCAACTTTCACGGGTCGGTCCTGGCCGCTGGTCGACGTGCGGTTGCTGGCCCCGATCCTGGCCAGCAAGGTGGTGTGCATCGGCAAGAACTACGCCGATCACATCGCCGAGATGGGTGGCGAGGCACCGGCCGATCCGGTGATCTTCCTCAAACCCAACACCGCGATCGTCGGACCGAATGTGCCGATTCGGTTGCCGGCCAACGCATCGCCGGTGCATTTCGAGGGCGAGCTGGCGGTGGTGATCAGTCGGCCCTGTAAAGACGTCACGGCTGCGCGGGCAGCCGAGAGCATCCTCGGCTACACGATCGCCAACGATGTGTCCGCGCGCGATCAACAGAAGTCTGATGGCCAGTGGACGCGTGCGAAAGGTCACGACACGTTCTGCCCGGTGGGGCCGTGGATCGTGACCGATGTCGACCCGGCCGACCTCGAGCTGCGCACCGAGGTCAACGGCGAGGTCAAACAGGAAAGTCGTACCTCGCTGATGATCCACGACGTCGGTGCGATCGTGGAATGGATCTCAGCGGTGATGACGCTGCTGCCCGGTGATCTCATTTTGACCGGCACACCCGCCGGCGTGGGCCCCATCGAAGACGGCGACACCGTCAACATCACCATTTCGGGCATCGGCACGCTGTCGAATCCCGTTGTGCGCAGGCAGGATTCGTAGCTGCATGGCCGTCAGGAGCCGGCGTCGCGGGATTTGGGCCGCAGTCACTCGGATCAACGACAGCGGGTCTTGGCATCGCCGTGGCTTGCGGGGGCTGTGCGGCGACGGCGTCGGGCGCGGGTGAGACGTGAAGTGTTTGTTTGGTAGTCTGCTCGTCGGCCCATCACGGCTGGCAGCAGTGTCCGCATGACCGCGCATAGTCGGCAGACAAACCTCTGACCAGCAGTTTTAGGCAGCCAATGGGGTATGGTGTAATTGGCAACACAGCTGATTCTGGTTCAGCCATTCTAGGTTCGAGTCCTGGTACCCCAGCAGTATTTTTCCAATGTCGTTCCACCGCCTAGCGATTAGGAGGGCGTAGGGCTGTGAGCTATGCTGGCAGCTCGGATCGGTTCCGGCCCCGTCGTCTAGCGGCCTAGGACGCCGCCCTCTCACGGCGGTAGCGTGGGTTCGAATCCCATCGGGGCTACTCATCCACAAGCGAGCTGGGTGTCGATTCTCGCTAGCTCGCGGCCGGGGCGGTTGAGCCGCCGACCGGCATGTGCGGAATTCCAAGCTTGCGGTGGTCCCACGACCGACTGCGCTGGCTGACGATGCGCACCGCGACCCGCTTGTTCATCATCATGTCGACGGCCGGCTTCATCTCGTCGGTGTACGGCCCGGTGTAGCGCTCCCACACGCTCACGCCGACGCGGAATATGGCGTCCGGATCATCTACGATTTCGGCGACGCCTTCGAAGGACACACCGCGCAGAGTGTCGTAGGTCTGGCCGTCCTCGATCATGAAACTCACTCGCGGATCGCGAACGAGGTTGACGGCTTTCTGCGACTTGGCTTTGGTCTCCAGCCAGATCTCGCCGTCGACCACGCCGTACCACATCGCGGTCAAGTGCGGCTGTCCGTCAGCGCCGATCGTGGCCAGCGTGCCGGTACGGCTACTGGTGACGAAGTCGGTGATCTCCGCTTCGGACATGACGATCTGCGCACGCTGCTTCGTTCCCATGGCGACAGTGTGTCAGGTCACCGATTTGCGCCCGAAGTGCGGGCGATGCGGTGCGAATCACAACCGGTGAGTCAACGCGTCGGCGGCCGCCAGTAGGTCGGCCGCCCAGCGCGCACCGGGCCGGCGGCCCATCCGGTCGATCGGCCCGGACACCGAGATGGCAGCGATCACCGAACCGTGGGCATCGCGCACCGGGGCCGAGACGCTCGCCACTCCGGGCTCGCGCTCGGCTGCGCTCTGAGCCCAACCGCGGCGACGGACTTCGGCCAGCGTGCGGTCGCTGAATTTCGCGTCGGGCAGCACCGCGGCACGGGTGGCGTCGTCGCTGTGGGCCAGCAGTACTTTGGCGCCCGAGCCCGCGGTCATCGGCAAGCGCGCGCCGACCGGGACGGTATCGCGAAGTCCCGCAGGCGGTTCCATCGCAGCCACACAGATTCGCGAGCTCCCTTCGCGACGATAGAGCTGCACGCTCTCGCCGGTGATCTCCCGCAGTCGCGGCAACACTGCCGCGCTGGCCGCCAGTAGCGGGTCGTTGACCTGAGCCGCCAGTTCGCTGATCGCGGGACCCAGACGCCATCGGCCCTCGCTGTCGCGTGCCAGTAGCCGATGCGTTTCCAGGCCCGCGGCCAACCGGTGGGCGGTGGCCCTGGGCAATCCTGTGCGATCGCACAATTCGGCCAGCCCGCAGGGTGATTCCGCGATGGTGTGCAATACCCCCACGGCTTTGTCGAGAACGCCGATGCCGCTATCCTGTCTCACAGAGAGATATTAACGTCTCGCATAGTGAGATCAACGAATTGGGATGACCTCGTGACGAAAACTTCAGCCCACGACGCTGGGCGTCCGCGCACGCTGGCGGAAAAGGTTTGGGACGACCACGTGGTGGCGTCGGGCGGCGACACCGAACCCGACCTGATCTACATCGATCTGCACCTGGTGCACGAAGTGACCAGTCCGCAGGCCTTTGACGGTCTGCGACTGGCGGAGCGGCCGGTGCGGCGGCCCGATCTGACGCTCGCCACCGAAGACCACAACGTGCCGACGATCGACATCGACAAGCCGATCGCCGATCCGGTCTCGCGCATCCAGGTCGAGACGCTGCGCCGCAATTGCGACGAATTCGACGTCCGGCTCTACCCGATGGGCGACATCGAGCAGGGCATCGTGCATGTCGTCGGTCCGCAATTGGGTCTGACCCAGCCGGGAATGACGATCGTCTGCGGTGACAGTCATACCTCCACACACGGCGCATTCGGTGCATTGGCAATGGGAATCGGCACTTCGGAGGTCGAGCACGTGCTGGCCACTCAGACACTTCCGCTGCGGCCGTTCAAGACGATGGCCGTCAACGTGGACGGGAAACTTCCGGTCGGCGTGACCGCCAAGGACATCATCCTCGCGGTGATCGCGAAGATCGGCACCGGCGGCGGTCAGGGCCATGTCATCGAATACCGAGGCGATGCCATCGAATCGCTGTCGATGGAGGCCCGGATGACGGTCTGCAACATGAGTATCGAAGCCGGGGCCAGGGCGGGCATGGTTGCACCGGATGCCACTACCTACGAATTCCTGCGCGGCCGCCCGCATGCTCCGACGGGCGCGCAGTGGGATGCAGCACAGGCCTATTGGGATCAGTTGCGAACCGACGACGGCGCCGAGTTCGACACCGAGGTCTATCTAGACGCCGCATCGTTGACCCCGTTCGTGACGTGGGGCACCAATCCCGGCCAAGGAGTGCCGTTGGATGCCTCGGTCCCGGATCCCGAGTTGATGACCGATGACAACGAGCGGCAGTCGGCTGAGAAAGCGCTGGCGTACATGGACCTTCGGCCCGGTCTCCCGATGCGCGAGATCGCGGTCGACACCGTGTTCGTCGGATCGTGCACCAACGGCCGCATCGAGGATCTGCGCGCGGTGGCTAACATATTGCAGGGCCGAAGAGTGGCCGACGGCGTGCGGATGCTGATCGTGCCGGGGTCGATGCGGGTGCGCGCGGAGGCCGAAAGCGAAGGGCTGGGCGAGATCTTCACCGCCGCAGGAGCCGAGTGGCGTCAGGCCGGCTGCTCGATGTGCTTAGGGATGAACCCCGACCAACTGGCACCGGGAGAGCGCTGCGCCGCAACCTCAAACCGCAATTTCGAAGGCCGCCAGGGCAAGGGCAGCCGTACGCATTTGGTGTCACCGGTGGTTGCCGCCGCCACCGCGGTGCGCGGGAAGCTCTCCGCCCCGGCCGACTTGAACTGACTGAGGGAGAATCCAATGGACGCTTTTCATACCCACACGGGCATCGGAGTACCGCTGCGGCGGTCCAATGTGGACACCGATCAGATCATTCCCGCGGTCTATTTGAAGCGAGTGGCCCGAACGGGTTTCGACGACGGATTGTTCGCCGCCTGGCGGAACGATCCGTCGTTTGTGCTCAATCTCAGCCCATTCGACAGAGGTTCAGTACTGGTCGCTGGACCCGATTTCGGCACCGGATCCTCGCGCGAGCACGCGGTCTGGGCGCTTATGGACTACGGCTTCCGGGTAGTGATCTCGTCGCGGTTCGGCGACATTTTTCGGGGCAATGCGGGGAAGGCGGGTCTGTTAGCGGCCGAAGTTGCTCAAGATGATGTCGAACTTCTTTGGAAGCTCATCGAGAGCAGCCCGGGGTTGGAAATCACTGTCAATCTTCAAGATCGGAATGTGTCGGCGGGAACGGTGGTGGTGCCGTTCAAGATTGACGATTACACCGCCTGGCGTCTGCTCGAAGGTCTTGACGACATTGCCCTTACGCTGCGGAAACAGGACCAGATCGAAGTCTTTGAGGCGGCTCGGCCGGACTGGAAACCGAAGACTTTGCCAACGGCCTAACGGCTCGATTGCGCCCGAATTCGAGGCGCCACACGGCCCTATTTGACCGCGGCGCCACCTCCCAAGCGCGGCAAGCGGATTCCTAAAAAGTTCGCCAGGAACCATTGAAATTGCGCGTGGCTCTTGGAAATCAGGCACCTGAGGGTTTACCGTGTCCTCTAGTCGGTCCAATCGAGGGCCACTAGCTTCGGAGGATTTGCATGAACAAAGCAGAGCTCATCGATGTACTCACAGACAAATTGGGCTCAGACCGTCGGCACGCAACCGCGGCCGTCGAGAATGTCGTCGACACGATTGTGCGCGCAGTGCACAAGGGCGACAGCGTCACCATTACTGGGTTCGGTGTTTTCGAGCAGCGGCGCCGCGCGGCCCGCGTAGCCCGTAACCCCCGCACCGGCGAGACGGTAAAGGTGAAGCCGACCTCCGTGCCGGCCTTCCGGCCCGGCGCGCAATTCAAAGCGGTTGTTTCTGGCTCGCAACGTCTCCCGGCGGAAGGACCAGCAGTGAAACGTGGTGTTGTCTCAAGCGGTGGGGCCAAGAAGGCGGCGAAGAAAGCGCCCGCCAAGAAGGCAGCTGCCAAGAAGGTCGTGAAGAAAGCTCCGGCCAAGAAGGCAGCCGTCAAGAAGGTTGTGAAGAAGGCTCCGGCCCGCAAGGCAGCCGTCAAGAAGGTTGTGAAGAAGGCTCCGGCCCGCAAGGCCGCAACCAAGCGGGCTCCGGCTAAGAAGGCTCCGGCCAAGAAGGCCGCAGCCCGTCGCGGCCGTCGCTAGACGCAAACCGCATCAAACGCAGATTCGCCGCGGACCCGGCGCTCGAGCCGCTCCGCGGCGAATTTGCGTGTCAGGTAACTACGTTGGCGGCCAGCGCGCTGCCGATGTGATCGGCGGCGATCAGGCGGCCCTGCGCCAGCGACAGCACCCACGTGCTGCCCTTGCGGTTGCGGGACTTGTCCGGGCGGACCCCGTCGCGCTCGCACCACCACGCGATCAGGTCCGGAATCACCTTGCCCTGCGTACAGATCACCGGTGTGCGGTGCGAGCCGGCAATCTGCAGCACTCGCCGTCGACCGCGCTTTGGGCTGTCGGCGTAAGCCTCTTCGGTCAGTGTCGGCTCGTTGTTGATGGTGACGCCGAGCTCCTCGGCCAAGGGTTCCACCGTTTGGTGGCATCGCACGCGATCCGCGGCATAGACATCGGTTGCGCCGAATGACGACAACTGCGCGACAAGCGCCTCGGCCTGCGCGCGGCCCTTCTTGTCCAACGGCCGTATTTTATCGTCACCGGAGAATCGGGACTTGCTGCCTGCGGTGCCGTGCCGGACGATCAGAACCGATTGGGTATCCGCCGGTTGTTTGGCCCACCGACGCAATACCTTTCGGTCGTAGGCGTATGACACCTTTTTGATCGCGGCGGGAGCGGGCAGCCAGAGAAGGTCGTCGACTTCATTGTTCGGGGCGAAACTGCCGCCGAGGCTACGTGCCGACCAATACTGCACTTTTTTCGTGCGTTGCTCGATCGGATAACTCACCGTGGCAATTCGGCGGCCCAGCTCCACGTGGTGCCCGGTCTCCTCGAATACCTCACGCACTGCGGTCACCGGCTCGGTCTCGCCGGGATCGACCTTTCCTTTGGGCAGCGACCAGTCGTCGTATCGTGGACGGTGAATCACGCCGATCTCCGCGGCGGATTCGCGGTGCCCGGGTCGCCACAGCACCCCGCCGGCGGCGTGAACGATTTTGCTCGCCGAGCGGCCCGACGAGGACTGTGTGGGCACCTGAACTCCTGCAGTTCAATTCGGGACCGTCGGCCCTTCGGCCACAAGGTCAGAGCAGAGCCTGGTCAGGAACTACGGTGTTCATCCATCAATGACACTTGGTGGTCGCGAACCGTGTGACCGGCTTTCGGCAGAGCAGTCCACTGTCCATCCGGCCTCAGTTCCCAACAGCGTGTGGCAGGGTCCAGTGCCGATTCGAAAATATCGTCCAGTTGTGCGGTCAGTCGAGGATCCTTGACCTGAACCAGTACTTCGACGCGCCGATCGAGATTGCGGTGCATCATGTCGGCACTGCCGATCCAGAATTCATTGATGGCGTGGAAATTGAAGATCCGCGAGTGCTCGAGATATTGTCCGAGAATTGAGCGCACGGTGATGTTTTCGGAGAAGCCCTCGACACCGGGGCGTAGTGCGCAGATTCCGCGCACCACGACCTCGACGCGCACGCCGGCCTGCGACGCGCGGTACAACGCATCGAGGACCTGCTCGTCCACAAGGGAGTTCATCTTCAACCGGATATGTCCGTTACCGGTTTCCTGATGCGCGGCAATCTCGCGGTTGATGCGTTCGATGATGCCGACGCGAATACCGTGCGGTGCGACCAACAGGTTGCGGTAGGACACCTTGCGCGAATAGCCCGTCAACGTGTTGAACAGATCGGTGAGATCGGCGCCGATGTCGGGATCGGCGGTCAGCAGGCCGATATCCTCGTACAGCCGGGCCGTTTTGCTGTTGTAGTTTCCGGTCCCGATGTGGCAGTAACGCCGGATCGTCGAGCCTTCACGGCGGACCACCAGGCACGTCTTGCAATGCGTCTTCAAGCCGACAAGGCCGTAGGCCACATGGACTCCCGCCTGCTCGAGCGCACGGGCCCACTTGATGTTGGCGTGTTCGTCGAATCGGGCCTTGATTTCGACGAGCGCGACTACTTGTTTTCCGGCTGCGGCAGCTTCGATCAGTGCCCGCACGATCGGTGAGTCACCGGAGGTGCGATACAGCGTTTGTTTGATAGCCAGCACGTTGGGGTCAGCGGCAGCCAATTCGATAAAGCGTTGTGTGCTGGTGGAGAACGACTCGTAGGGATGGTGAACGAGGACGTCACCCTCGCGCAGTGTCGCGAAAATACTCTTCGGCGTTTCACGGTCGGTGAATGCGGGGCTGGTCGACGGAACGAAGGCGGGATCCTTCAGCCCCGGGCGGTCGACGCCGTAGATTTGCCACAGCGACGAAAGATCAAGCAGGCCCGGCACTTGGATGACGTCGCCGGGATGCACGTCGAGTTCCCGCAGCAGCAACTCCAGCATGTGCTCGGTCATGTCGTCGGCAACCTCGAGGCGCACCGGCGATCCGAACCTCCGACGGGCCAGCTCGCGCTCCAGCGCCTGCAGCAGGTCTTCGTCGCGATCTTCGTCGACCTCGAAATCGGCGTTGCGGGTTATCCGGAATGCGTGGTGCTCAACGATTTCCATGCCCGGAAACAACGCCGTCAGGAAGGCCGCGATCAGCTCTTCCATCGGCAAGAAGCGGACTTCTTTCTTGCCGGCCGACTGGTCGGCTCCGTCACGATCGTCGAGCTCGACAAAGCGATCGACGTTGTCGGGCACCTTGACTCGCGCGAAATGCTGACCGGCGTTGTCGGGCTGCTTGACCGTGACTGCCAGGTTCAGGCTCAGGCCGCTGACGAACGGGAACGGGTGAGCGGGATCCACGGCCAGCGGAGTCAGGACCGGGAAGACCTGCTCGGTGAAGTACGTCGACAGCCGGTCACGTTCGGCCTGGTCCAAATCGGCCCACGTGACAATGTGGATGCCTTCCTCGGCCAGCCCAGGCTCCACCGAGTTCAGAAAAGCCTCTGCGTGCCGGGTGGCGATCTTCTGGGTCTGCTCGCCGATCCGGCGCAACTGCTCGCGCGGGGTCAGGCCATCCGCGGAGCGCACCGACAGACCCATCTCGTCACGCCGCTTCAAGCCGGCGACCCGGACCATGTAGAACTCGTCGAGGTTAGAGGCGAAGATCGCCAGGAACTTCGCCCGCTCCAGCAGCGGCAGCGAGGTGTCCTCGGCCAGAGCCAGGACGCGCGAGTTGAAGTCCAGCCAGCTCAATTCGCGGTTGAGGTAGCGGTCCCCGGGAAGCGGATTGTCCACCGCGGTGGCTGTGGTGGCGGGTGGTGCACCCGGCGCAGAATCTGCGGACTGCCACGTGGGCGTCTCGTCGCTGACCGTGGTGTCCGGGGCTTCGATGTCAGTCACTCTTGCGATCATTCCCCATGGGCGGGCGGTGCTGCCACCGACTAGGTGGCCAACATTTGCCGTTGAGGAGCTGTTTACCCGTCGTTACCCCCGCTGAGGTGCCGATACTGCAACCGCCCTGGTCGTCGCCGGTCCCATTCCGAGACGACGGGCGACGGCCAGGTCGTCGGGTGTGTCGATGTCGCAACGCAGTCCCGTCCACGCACCGGTGAGTTCGATCGCACCCGAATCTCGGTGCTGTGCAGACGAATCCCGCCCGAACCGAGGGGCGAGTGTGGTTCCGAACGCGCACAGGGCCGCAGTACCGGTACCGAGGCGATCGGCGACGAAACTACGCTCGTACCGGCGTGCCGCGGCAATCGCTTCGGCAAGTTCCTGCGTCTGTAATGCCGGCAGGTCACCTTGCAGCACAACGATATTCGAAACCGACCGGGAGACCACGCGTTCGGCGGCTGCGATCGCGTTGTTCAGCGGGTCCAAGTGACCGTCCGGCGTCGGATCGGAGAGCACCTCGGCGCCGAGTTCGGTCGCCGCGGCGGCGGCGACGTCGTCGGGCGTGACGACGGTGATGCGGCGAACGGAACTCACCCTCGACGCGGCGGTGAGGGTGTCGACCAGCATGGCCAAAACGACGCGCTCCCGCGTGGATGCGGAGAAGATCGGCGCCAGTCGCGTCTTGGCGGCGCTCAGTCGCTTGACGGCGACGATCAAGCCGACGTCAGCGTCGGCGTCGGCTTGACTGCGGCTCACGGAACCATCCTGCCAGTGCCGATCGCCGGGTGGGCTACGCCCGACTGCCGAGCTCGCCCCCGCAAGCGGGTGGGGGTACCTCCAGCCGCGCAGCGGCTAGGGGGCGTGTCCCCACCTCAGGCCGTCCCGGCCTGCATCGTCGCTGGGTTACGGTGAAGCGCCGGGAGTTAGAGCACACTGACTAGACGGGACCGAGACAGGCCATGGCTACCAAGACAGCGGTAATGGGTGCCGGTGCCTGGGGTACGGCGCTCGCCAAATTGCTGGCCGACGCCGGCGGCGAGGTGACCCTCTGGGCGCGGCGTTCCGACGTCGCCGACCACATCAACTCCAGTCGGCTTAACCCCGGCTACCTGCCGGACGTGCAGTTGCCGGCGGGCATCCGGGCCACCGCTGATCCGGCCGAGGCTTTGACTGGTGCGACCACGGTGCTGCTGGCCGTGCCGGCGCAGACGATGCGGACCAACCTTGAGCAGTGGGCGGGCCTGATCGCTCGGGGCGCCACCCTGGTCAGCGCGGCCAAGGGCATCGAGTTGGGCACTCTGATGCGGATGAGCCAAGTCATCGTGGACGTGACGGGTGTCGATCCGTCGCAAGTCGGGGTGATCTCCGGTCCGAATCTCGCCAGCGAGATCACTGCCGGGCAACCCGCTGCCACCGTCATCGCCTGCAGCGATTCCGGACGCGCGGTTGCCGTGCAGCGCATGCTGAATGGCGGATACTTCCGGCCGTACACCAATGCCGATGTGATCGGCACCGAGATCGGCGGTGCGTGCAAGAACGTCATCGCGCTGGCCTGCGGGATGGCGGCCGGAGTTGGCCTGGGCGAAAACACCGCGGCGGCGATCATCACCCGCGGTCTGGCCGAGATCATGCGATTAGGCATCGCGGTCGGTGCCAAAGGTGCGACGCTGGCCGGCCTGGCCGGGGTGGGCGATCTGGTGGCTACCTGCACGTCGCCCCGGTCGCGCAACCGCAGCTTCGGCGAAAGTCTGGGGCGCGGCGAAACGTTGGAGTCCGCGTTGCTAGAGCGCGGTGACCACGTCGTCGAAGGGGTCACGTCGTGCGAGTCGGTGCTGGCGCTGGCCTCGAGTTACGACGTCGAGATGCCCCTGACCGACGCGGTGGAACGGGTCTGCCACAAGGGGTTGTCCGTGGACCAGGCGGTGGTTGCCCTGCTGGGGCGCAGCACCAAGCCGGAATGAGCTCGTAACCAGCAACGCGACGCCAGACGGTAGCCTCTCTAGGTTGTGAACGCCCGCTTGCCGTCCAGGACGCCCGATCACGGCCGCGTCCGAGTAGCGGTCGTCTTCGGCGGACGCAGCAATGAGCACGCCATCTCCTGTGTGTCGGCAGGCAGCATTTTGCGCAATCTGGACCCGGAGCGGTTCGAAGTCGTGGCGGTCGGCATCACGCCGGAAGGCTCGTGGGTGCTGACCGACGGCGATCCCGACTCGCTGGCGATCGCCAACCGGCAGTTGCCGGGGGTGAGTTCCGAATCGGGCACCGAGCTGGCGCTGACGGCCGACCCGGGTCGGGCCGGTCAGCTGGTATCGCTGGCGCCCGGTGGGGCCGAGGTGCTGGCGTCGGTCGACGTGGTCTTTCCGGTCCTGCACGGACCGTACGGGGAGGACGGCACCATCCAGGGTTTGCTCGAGCTCGCCGGTGTGCCGTATGTCGGTGCCGGGGTACTGGCCAGCGCGGCGGGGATGGACAAAGAGTTCACCAAGAAGCTGCTGGTGGCCGAAGGGCTTCCGATCGGCGACTACGCGGTGCTGCGGCCGTCAGAGGCCGCGCTGGATGCCAAACAGCTTGACCGGCTTGGAGTTCCGGCCTTCGTCAAACCCGCTCGTGGCGGCTCGTCGATCGGCGTCAGCCGGGTGACGAACCGGCAGGACTTGCCCGCGGCGATCGCCTACGCGCGACAGCACGATCCGAAGGTGATCGTCGAGTCCGCGATCATCGGCCGCGAACTGGAATGCGGTGTGCTCGAATTCCCGGACGGCACAGTGAAAGCCAGCACCGTCGGCGAGATACGGGTGGCCGGAGTTCGCGGACGGGAAGATTCTTTTTACGACTTCGCGACTAAATATCTTGACGACGCGGCCGAACTCGACGTGCCCGCCAAGGTCGACGACGACGTGAGCGATGCCGTTCGCGAGTTGGCGATTCGGGCGTTCAAGGCCATCGACGGCCGAGGTCTGGCTCGGGTGGACTTCTTCCTCACCGACGACGGGCCGCTGATCAATGAGGTCAACACGATGCCCGGATTCACCACGATCTCGATGTATCCCCGGATGTGGGCGGCCAGCGGCGTCGACTATCAAACCTTGTTGGCGACCATGGTCGATACGGCACTGTCGCGTGGGATGGGCCTGCGCTAGTTGCCCGGCGCCGGGGCGACTGGCCGCGCCGGCATGGTTCGGTCGATCAGCTCGGAGAGCTGCTGGATCGGCGTCGGGCCGGAGCCCGGTGGCAAGGTGAGCGCGAGATAGACCGGTCGATCGACCGCGTACCAGGTGGATCGCTGATCCTGGCTGACTTGGAACCACTGCACCCGGTCGACCTGCTGGATCGGTGAGCCGACGACGAAGTCGGTAGGACGGTCGAGGCCACACCGCAGTATTACTGGATCTCCCTCGCCTGCGGGTTGCCACGCGGCGGCGCCGACCGGAGCCGGTTGCACCAGCGTGGCCCGGCTGTAGTCGCCAAGTCGCGGTGGCAAGGTGTCCACCAGCTTTTGGCAGGCGGCATCGTGCGCATGCGGCGCCGGCACGGCGGCGACAACGACCGGTGCGGTGTGGTGGCGAGTTGCTGCGATCGCCAGAATGACGACCACAGCACCGATCGCCAGAACCAGGGCGGCGATCAGCGCCGCCCGCGGCGGGCCGTCGGATTCTGCCATTAACTCACCCTCTGCTCGAACTCAGCGCAGTAGAACCTACCGTTGTTCGCAGACCGGCGATCATCGAGGAGGTGGGGTGGGCAGCGGCGAGTCCGATCGCACCCTGGGCGATATCGGTGAGTTCGAGCTGATTGACCTGATGACTCGGGGTCGGCCCGAGTCACCCGACGTCGCCCTCGGGCCCGGTGACGACGGCGCGGTGGTGATGGCCCCCGATGGCCGCGTGGTGGTGTCGACGGACATGCTGGTCGAGGGCAGGCACTTTCGGCTGGACTGGTCGACACCGCATGACGTCGGCCGTAAAGCCGTGGCGCAGAACGCCGCCGATATCGAAGCGATGGGGGCACGGGTCACCGCGTTCGTTGTCGGCTTCGGTGCACCACCCGAAACCGCTGCCGCACAGGTCAACGCGCTTGCCGACGGAATGTGGGACGAAGCCGCCCGGGTCGGCGCCAGCATCGTCGGGGGAGATCTGGTCGCCAGCCCGCGGTGGGTCGTGTCGGTGAGCGTGCTCGGCGATCTGGCCGGCCGCGCGCCGGTGTTGCGGTCCGGTGCCCGGCCTGGCTCGCAACTCGCCGTGGCCGGCCAACTGGGATGTTCGGCTGCTGGATATGCGCTGTGGCGCAACGGTATTGACCGATTCGACGAGCTACGTCAACGCCATCTGGTTCCACAACCGCCGTACCGCCAGGGTCGGGTGGCGGCCGATGCGGGCGCCCAGGCGATGATCGACGTCTCCGACGGTTTGGTCGGTGACCTTCGGCATGTCGCCGAGGCATCGGGCTTGGCGATCGACCTGAGCACCGAGGCGCTGAGCGTCGATCATGAGTTATTGGTCGGCGCTGCCGAAGCCGTCGGCGTCGACCCGTGGACCTGGGTGTTCGGCGGGGGAGAAGACCATGCGTTGGTCGCGGCGTTCGCCGATCGCGTTCCCGCGGGGTGGCGAGTGATCGGGCGTCTTCGCGACGGGCCGGCTGACGTGCTCGTCGACGGTGCGCCATGGCGCGGGTACGCGGGGTGGCAGTCGTTCGGCGCCCGATGACGATGCGGGCCGCGGAGATGCCGGATAATTGGGCAGTAGGGTGACCCGGTGACCGTCTACGCGATCGCCCAATTACGGTTCACCGAACGCACTGCCTACGACAAGTACCAGATGCGGTTCATGGATGCCTTCCGTCGTTATCACGGAACGCTGTTGGCTGCTGACGAGCGGCCACAGGTCGTCGAGGGCAGCTGGGATCGGGAAAAGGTGGTGCTGATGTCCTTTCCTGACGAGTCCGAATTCCGGTTGTGGTCCGAATCTGCTGAATATCAGGAGATTTCGAAGGACCGCGACGCGGGGGCGGACACGGTGGTGCTATTGGTCAAGGGGCTGGCGTGACCGCCAAGCCGCTGCGCGAACTCATCGACGATGGCTGGGCGACGGCCCTGCAGCCGGTCGAGGAGCAGGTCGCCACGATGGGTCAATTCCTGCGAGCGGAGATCGCGGCCGGTCGTGGATACCTGCCTGCTGGTGAAAATGTGTTGCGCGCCTTCACCTTTCCGTTCGACAAGGTCCGGGTTCTGATCGTGGGCCAGGACCCGTATCCGACGCCCGGACACGCTGTCGGCCTGAGCTTCTCGGTCGCCGGCGACGTGAGGCCGCTGCCGCGCAGTCTGGAGAACATTTTCGCCGAATATGGCACTGACTTAGGCTTTCCGGCGCCGTCCTGCGGCGACCTCACGCCGTGGGCGCAGCGCGGGGTGCTGCTGCTCAACCGAGTACTGACCGTCCAGGCCGGTAATTCGGCATCTCATCGCGGCAAGGGCTGGGAGGCGGTTACCGAGTGCGCGATCCGTGCACTGGTTGACCGTCGACAGCCGATGGTGGCTATTCTGTGGGGCCGCGACGCGTCGACGCTCAAGCCGATGCTGGCCGGCAGCGATTGTCTCTCGATCGAATCACCGCATCCCTCACCACTGTCGGCGTCACGGGGATTCTTCGGCTCGCGTCCGTTCAGTCGCGCGAACGAACTGCTGGCTCAGATGAGTGCCGAGCCCATCGACTGGCAACTGCCGTGACGGGATAAGCAGTTCGGTAATCAGTTCGCTGCGAGCGCACGAAAATTGAAACTGGTGCACGCCGAGCTAGAGGCTGCGTGCTCGACCTAACCGTTCGGGCTCACGCCATTTCATGTCGATCTTGTCCGGGCGGATTGGTGTCGTCGTCGAGGAAAAGGGGTGGTGTCGTCGTCCGGGTATGGCCGGCCCGGTGGCGTCACATCCCGGTTGCCCGGTGCCGCCTGCATGGAGTCGGGACAGCGCGGGTCAATGAAGTTGAGGTCGTGGCCTTTGCGCTGCAGTGATCGCCCGACCCGGTAGGTGACGGCGCAGACCAAGGCAAACGCCGCGATGATGCCTATCACCGCGAGGATCTCCATCGGAGTCCTGGGGCCTGAACTAGCCGCGAACGACCTTGCCGGCCTTGATGCAGGACGTGCAGACGTTGACGCGGTGCTTGTTGCCGCCGGGGCGGTTGGAAACGCGCAGGCTCTGGATGTTGGGATCCCATCGACGGCTGGTCCGGCGATGGGAGTGTGACACCGACTTGCCGAAGCCGGGGGCCTTCCCGCAGATATCGCAGACGGCAGCCATACGTGAAACTCCTCAGACTCTGGGGCCAACGACCTTACGGGTGGCCCGACGACCTGGCAAGAATAGCTCCCGCCGGGCCCAACCGCCAAAACGATCAACAACCGGCGGGTGACATGTCACCAGTGCTGTCGTTCTGAATAGATAGGCTGGCGCCCACCGATGGCAGCGTGAGGAGGTGGGATCTAGGTGGGGTCGGGGCTGGCTGAGCCGGGTCGCGCGCTGGACGCGTTCGCTTTACGTGACTGGGCGCACACCTCTGTCGGCGACCTGATCACCCACATCGACGAGATCAACCGGCTCAACGTGTTCCCGGTCGCCGATTCCGACACCGGCGTGAACATGCTGTTCACCATGCGCTCGGCGCTGGCCGAGGCCAACACCGACGCGAAATCCGCCGATGTCGTGAAGACGTCGGCTGCTCTGTCGGCGGGCGCGCTGAACGGTGCACGCGGCAACTCCGGTGTGATTTTGTCTCAGATCCTGCGGGGCATCGCCGACGTGACCGCACGCGCTGCTGCCGACTCCGAAGACGAGCTCCACCAGGTCGATGCCGCGCTGCTGGGCGCTGCACTGCACCGCGGGGTCGACCTGGTTGTGGCCTCGATGGGTGGCCGGGAAATCCCCGGGACGATCGTCTCGGTGCTGAAAGCCGCCGCTGACGCCGTCGAGCAGTCCGCGGGCGCCGGAGAAGGGCTGTCATCGGCGGTCACCGTCGCCGGTGAGGCCGCGGTGATCGCGCTGGAGAAGACTCCCGAGCAGCTTGACGTGCTGGGCGACGCGGGCGTGGTCGATGCCGGTGGCCGCGGCTTGCTGGTGCTTCTGGATGCGCTGCGCTCGACGATCACCGGGCAGACGCCGAATCGCAAGGTCTACGAGCCGGCGCCGCGCCGGCCGGTCCCGGAAATGGCTGCGCAACTCCCAGCGCCGCAATTCGAGGTGATGTACCTGCTGGGCGGGTGCGACACCGAGGGTGCTGACTTGTTGCGCGAGCGGCTCGATGAGCTCGGTGAGTCGGTGGCCATCGCGACGTCCGGGGTCGTCGGTGGTTACTCCGTCCACGTTCACACCGACGACGCCGGAGCGGCGATCGAAGCGGGTCTGGCGCTCGGTCATCCGCGGCGGATCCAGATATCGATGCTGACCAGCGGCACCAGCGGGCTGCCACCGGGCAGCTGGACGCGGGAGCGGGCGGTGCTCGCCGTCGTCGACGGCGACGGCGCGGCCGAGTTGTTCGGCGGAGAAGGGGCCTGCGTGCTACGGCCCCATCCGCTTGCCGAGGACCCGACGACCGTGATCACCGCCCAGCAATTGTTGCGCGCGATCGTCGACACCGGGGCCGCACAGGTAATGGTCCTGCCCAACGGCTACGTCCTTGCCGAGGAGCTGGTGGCCGGATGCACGGCGGCCATCGGGTGGGGGATCGACGTGGTGCCGCTGCCCACCGGATCGATGGTGCAGGGCCTGGCCGCGCTCGCGGTACATGAACCGGGCCGGCAAGCCGTCAACGACGGCTACACAATGGCCCGCGCCGCGGGCAGCGCCCGGCACGGGGAAGTGCGCGTCGCTACCGAAACGGCGTTGACCTGGGCAGGCACCTGCGAGCCGGGCAACGGGCTGGGCATCGCCGGCGACGAAGTCCTGATCGTTGCGCCCGACGTCGCTTTGGCCGCGGCCGGCCTGATCGACCTACTGCTGGGCGCCGGCGGCGAGCTGATCACGGTGCTCATCGGCCAGGGCATCGACTCGGACTCCGTGGAATCGGCGCTGCGCGCCCACGTGCACGACTGCCATCCCGGCAGCGAACTCGCGATCTATCGCACCGGCCACCGCGGCGACGCGCTGCTGATCGGGGTCGAGTAGCCGTGGTGTCGCTCAGCGACCGCCTGGATTACATCGTCGGCGCGAAAGCCGCGGGCCCGCTGGACGAGGTGTTCGGCATCCAAACGGTCGACGACCTGCTGCGCCATTACCCGCGCAGCTACGTCGAAGGCGCCACCGTCCGCGGCGCCGACGACGAACAACCGCCGGAGGGTGAGCACGTCACCCTCGTCGACGAGATCACCGACGCGGCGTTGCTTCCGATCAGAAATCGCCCCAGGGACAAGCTGTTTCGCGTAACCCTCGGCTCCGGTCGCGGCAAGGTCACCGCGACGTTCTTCCACCCGAAGAAGTGGATCCAGGACCAGCTGTCCAAGGGAACCCGCGTCATGCTGTCCGGGGAGGTGGGGTACTTCCGTGGCGCCATGCAACTCACTCACCCCGACTTCCTGGTACTTGATGCCGCGGACGGAAGAAACCGCGGGAGCAGGTCACTGAAGATGATCGCCGACGCCTCGCAGGCGGTGAGCGGGGAAGTGCTGCAGGAGGCATTCGAACGCACCTTCTACCCGATCTACCCGGCCAGCGCGAAGCTGCAGAGCTGGGACATCTTCAACTGCGTCCGACAGGTACTCGAGGTGCTCGACCCGGTGCCGGATCCGCTGCCCGAAACACTCTGTGCTGCTCACAATCTGGCCTCCGAGGACGAGGCACTGCGCGCCATCCATCTGGCTGAAAATGATGCTGACCGGCGACGAGCCCGTGAGCGGTTGGCCTTCGACGAGGCCGTCGGATTGCAGTGGGCGCTGGTCAGTCGACGCCACGGCGAACTCGCCCAATCCGGGCCGCCAGCGCCTGCGACAACGGGCGGTCTCAAACAGCAACTGCTGCAGCGGTTGCCCTTCGAATTGACCGTCGGGCAGCGTGAGGTGCTCAAGGTGCTTTCCGCGGAGATCGCGGCGACGCGGCCGATGAACCGACTGCTGCAAGGCGAAGTCGGCTCGGGCAAGACCATCGTCTCGGTGTTGGCGATGCTGCAGATGGTCGACGCCGGCTACCAGTGTGCACTGCTGGCGCCAACGGAAGTTCTCGCTGCACAGCATCTTCGCTCAATCAGCGATGTGCTCGGCCCGCTGGCGATGGGTGGTCAGCTCGGCGGTGAGGACAACGCCACGCGTCTCGCGCTGCTGACCGGCTCGATGTCGCAGGCGCAGAAGAAGCAAGTCCGCACCGAGATCGCCGGCGGCCAGGTCGGCATCGTCGTCGGCACGCATGCGCTGTTGCAGGACGCGGTCGAGTTCGACCGGCTCGGCATGGTGGTCGTCGACGAGCAACATCGCTTCGGGGTGGAGCAACGAGACCGGTTGCGGGCCAAGGCGCCTGCCGGCATCACGCCGCATCTGCTGGTGATGACCGCCACGCCGATACCGCGAACCGTAGCCCTGACCGTGTACGGCGACTTGGAGACGTCGACGCTGCGCGAGCTTCCCCGTGGCCGCCAGCCGATCACTACCACCGCCATCTTCGTCAACGACAAACCGGCCTGGCTGGACAGGGCCTGGGGTCGCATCATCGAGGAAGCCGCCGAAGGGCGGCAGGCCTACGTGGTGGCGCCCCGAATCGACGACACCGATAGCAGCGGTCAGGCGGAGAAAGACCAAAGACCTTCGGCGACAGTCGAAGAACTCTACGCGCGATTGGGCAGCGATCAGCTGTCCGGTCTACGGCTGGGACTCATGCATGGCCGGCTGACCGGCGACGAGAAGGACGCCGTAATGGCGGCGTTTCGCGCCCGCGAGATCGATGTGCTGGTGTGTACCACCGTCATCGAGGTCGGTGTCGACGTTCCCAACGCGACCGTAATGCTGGTGATGGACGCCGACCGTTTCGGGATCAGCCAGCTGCACCAGCTTCGCGGCCGCATCGGCCGGGGCGAACACGCCAGCATCTGTCTGCTGACCAGTTGGATGACACCGCACTCACGGGCTGGCCGGCGGCTGAGCGCGGTTGCCGGGACGCTCGACGGTTTCGAGCTTGCCGACTTGGACTTGCGGGAACGCCGCGAGGGAGATGTGCTGGGCCGCAGCCAATCCGGCCGCGCGATCACGCTGCGGCTGCTGTCACTGATCGATCACCGGGACGTCATCGAGGCGGCTCGCGACTTCTGCGAACAGGCCTACGAGGATCAGGCCGGGCATCCTGGATTGGCATTACTGGCAGCACCTTTCACCGGTACCGAACGCATCGAATTCCTGGACAAGTCATGACTCGAAGGACGGTGCTCTGGCTATCGGCGGTCGCGATGCTCGCCGTGCTGGTTGCCTACCAAGTAGTGGTCACGTCGGTGGGGCAGCGCGACCGGGAGTTCGCGGCTCGCGCTGACGTGCCGACGCTGCAACCCGGTGTCGACGTGCTGGGCGGAATCACGTTGGTGCCGCTGAGAATTCGCCGATACGATTACCGGCGAGCCGCTTTCGGCGACGCCTGGACAGACGACAACGATGCGCCCGGCGGGCACAATGGCTGCGATACCCGCGACGACGTTCTGAATCGCGATCTGGTCGACAAAACAAACGTCTGGACCAAACGCTGCCCCGACGCGGTGGAAGCCGGCACATTGCATGACCCGTACACCAGCGACACCATCAACTTTCATCGCGGCGCGAAAGTCGGCGAGGCAGTGCAGATCGACCACATCGTGCCGCTGGCGCTGGCGTGGGACATGGGGGCCTACGACTGGCCTTCCGCCCAGCGGGTCCGGTTCGCCAATGACCCGGCGAATCTCCTTGCAGTACAAGGTCAGGCGAATCAGGACAAGAGCGATTCGCAGCCCGCGCTGTGGATGCCGCCCAACCACGCGTTCTGGTGTCAGTACGCGATACAGTACATCGCGGTGTCGCGCGGGTACGCGCTTCCCGTCGACCTGGTATCGAGCAACGTTCTGCGCCAGGCGGCAGCGGGCTGCCCAACCGGATAGCGGGCTAAATGCCGGTGTAGGTCAGCGGATCCTCGCGCACCCGGGTGCCGTCGTTGAGCCCGTTGAGGGTTTCCATGTGTGCGTCGGTCAACTCAAAATCGAAGACGTCGAAATTGCCGGCGATCCGCTCGGGGTTGCCGGACCGCGGGATCACCACATTGCCCAGCTGAATGCTCCACCGGATCAGTACCTGCGCCGGGGCGCGCTCGTATTCGCCGGCGATCGACGTCACGGTGGGGTTATCGAGCAACCTGCCGACGGCGAGCGGGCTGTAGGCCTCGGTGGCGACGTTGTGCTGTGCGTTCACCGCCCGCAGCTCGGCCTGGTTGAGCAGCGGGTGCAGCTCGATCTGGTTGACCGCGGGGGTGACGTAGGTCAGGTCGATCACCGTCTCGAGGTATTCCTCGTTGAAATTGCACACGCCGATCGAGCGGGTATGACCATCGCCGCGGGACTGAATGAGGCCGCCGAAGGCGTCCACGTATTTACCCAGTTGCGCCTGCGGCCAGTGGATGAGAAAGAGGTCGACGTAGTCCAGCCCAAGCTTGTCCAGGCTGACCTTGACGGCGTCCTGGGTGAGGTTGAAACCCTGGTTGGCATTGGCCACCTTGGTGGTGATGAACAGCTCCGCGCGGGGAATTCCGGAAGCCGCGATGGCACGGCCGACGGCGGCTTCGTTGCCGTACACCGCGGCGGTGTCGATCAGCCGATAGCCGATCTCCAGCGCCGACGAGACGGCGCGTTCGGTCTTGTCATCGGATAATTCCGCGACGCCGAGGCCGATCACCGGCATGGTGTTCTCGTCGTTGAGTGCAATGGATGGGACGTAGGCGCCAGACTCGCCGGTCACGTCATTCACCTGCCTGTGAAGTCGAAGGTTCGTGGATCAGGACCCAGCCGGTTTCCGTCGTCGAGCGATGAGATTGACGCCATGTCGTTTTCGCTTAGTTCGAAATCGAACACGTCGATGTTGCTCGCAATCCGCTCAGGGTTCACTG
>DATAZN010000208.1:0-7991 GCA_036272035.1 Mycobacterium sp.
CCTCTGGCAGCGCGGGGTGAATCCAATACTGGCCGCGCGCCATGTCGTGCACGCTCAGGCCAAAGGTCATCGCCTGCATCAGCGGCTGGATGATCGACGAGGCCTGGTGTCCCATGATGTGCGCGCCGAGCAGTTGACCGGTCTTGTAGTCGGAGACGAGTTTCACCATGCCGACGGTGTCCTCGGTCGCCCAGCCGTAGGCGACGTCCGCGTAGTCCTGGATTTTGCAGGACACATCGAAACCCTTTGCAACGGCTTCGTTTTCGGTCAATCCGACGTAGGCGATCTGCGGATCGGTGAACACCGCGGCGGGAACGTGGCGGTGGTCGGTGGCGGCCATCGCTGTGGTGTCGTCCCAGTCGCACAGCAGGTTACGCTGCACGACGCGTGCTTCATGGTTGGCAACATGCTTGAGCTCGTACGGCGACGACACATCGCCGAGCGCGAAAACGTTACGCGCGGAGGTCCGTTGGTATTCGTCGACGACGATACGGCGATCGTCGATCTCGATTCCGGCCGTGTCGGCGTCCAGCCGATCGCCGTTGGAGCGCCGTCCGGTGGCCACCAGCACGGCATCGGCCTGTAGCTCCGAACCGTCGTCGAGTTCCAGCACGATGCCGGAGCGGTTCTCGTGCGAGCCGAGAATGTTGCGGTGGCTGCGCACTTCCCACTTGCTCGCCGCGATACGGGTGAACCGCCTGGACAGGGTGTCGTCCAGATGCCGCAGCAGCGAGCCGCCGCGGATCAACAACGTGATCCGGACTCCGAGCGCGGAGAAGATGTGGGCGAATTCGCATGCCACGAAACCGCCGCCGACGATCACCAGATGCTTCGGCAGTTCCGGTATCCGCATGATGTCGTCACTGGTGTAGTAGTGCACCCCGCAGTCCAGGATGGCCGGCGGAATCTCCGCTCGCGCGCCCGCGGCGATCACCACCTGTTCGGCCGTGAACTCCTCACCCTCATCGGTGCGCAGTAGATAGCGACCGTCGTCCTGAACCGCAGCGAAGCGGGTGTGCGTGTCGTAGACGTCGATGTTGGGTTGAGCGCGCCGGTAGTCCTCGCCGCCGATCGCGATCGGGTCGATGCGCCCGAACACGCGCGACACGATGTCGTCCCATCGCACACGGTCGATGTGTGCATCGATGCCGTAACGCGCTGCGGAGCGGATGGTTTCGGCAACCTCGGCGGCGTAGACGAACATCTTGGTCGGAACGCACCCGACGTTGAGACACGTTCCGCCGAAGGTTCCTTGCTCGCAGATCGCGACCCGCTTCTTGGCGTAGCGGTCGTCGAGAATGCTGTTGCCGGAACCTGTTCCGATGATCGCCAGGTCGTAGCTTTCCATCCGGTAGCCCTTCAGCCGTTCTGAGACGCGACGTCGGAGGCCGCGCCCAGGTAGTCGTCCAGCCAGGTGTCCAGTTGTTGGTACGCAACCTGTCGCGGCTGCGGCATCGACAGGAACACGTCATGCTTGGCATCGACCACCGGGACGATTGTGCTTCGGTTGCCGACGCAGCCTGCCCAGCGGGCGATGTGATTCACGTCGAGAACCGCGTCCCCGCACTGCAGGGCGATCGCATCCGAGGCCTCGATCACGCTGTGGTCCGAGCGCAGAATCAGATTCGGCACGCCGACATCGAGCCCGCGGTGCAGCTTTGTCTGGCTGCGCCGTACCGCGGACAGCCAGCCGAAGGTAATGGGGAAGCCGCCCAACGGTTTCCATTGCAGGTCGTAGTCGAACTCTCCGTGGTAGTCACGATGCAGGCTCGCGCCGTAGCCGCCGCCGGTCTCGCTCGGGCCGCGGGCGACCCGTTTGTCGCCGAAGCGTGCGATACCGGCGATCAGCGCTCTCGTGGGTGGCCAGCGAAGCGGCATCGGGCCGGGCAGATCCAGAAAGGGACTGTTGAGCACCAGGCCCGCTACGCGGTTACGAGTGGTCACGCCGCGTTGCCGCATCCGGTCCAGCCACAGCGAGACGATCAGTCCGCCGGCGGAGTGGCCGTATACCAGCACGCGCGCCGAACCGGTCTGTTCGCCGATGATCTCCAGTGCGCGATCGAGCTCGCGGTCGTAGCAGGCCAGGTCGGTGGTGAAGTGCGGGGTCAGGCCGTTGCGCGACGAGCGCCCACACTTGCGCAGGTCCAGCGCATAGAAGGCGATGCCGCGGCCGGCAAAATGGTCGGCCAACGCGGTGTGGAAGAAGTAGTCGGTGTATCCGTGCACTGCCAGGACCGCATCGGCGGCCGCCGCGGCGTCGCCACGACGCAGCAGCGTCGCGTCGATGTCGCCCTCGCCGTCGGGGTCGTAACCCAGCGGGATGGTGAGTTGCCAGTAGCCGGGCAGAACATCGGGCTGCCAGCCAGTCACGGACGCCAGCTTAAAGCGTGGTCGACGCGGACCCGCTAGCCCCGCCCGGGGTAGGGCAGCGCGGCGATGACGCCGCGGCCGTTGAGCGGCGGCCCGAGCAGCACTCTCGACGAGACTGCGCAGACCAGCGGGTCAAATGCGGTCGGGCTAATCTGGCGATCGATAAAGCTCGCTCTAACGCAAAGGACGATGTGTCAGGCCCGCAGGCAAGCGCAACCTCGAAGGTCGACGCTGTGCTGGTCGGGACCGGGATCATGAGTGCGACGTTGTCGGCGCTGCTGCGCCGGTTGGAGCCGAGCTGGTCGATCACCGTCGTCGAGCGGCTCGACGGTGCCGCCGCCGAAAGCAGCGACCCGTGGAACAACGCCGGCACCGGACATGCCGGGCTTTGCGAGCTGTTCTATACGCCGCAGCTGCCGGGCGGTTCGATCGACATCACCAAAGCGGTGCGGGTCAACGAGCAATTTCAGGTCACCCGTCAGTTCTGGGCCTACGCGGCGGAGAACGGCATGGTGTCGGACGTCCGCGGCTTTCTCAACCCAGTTCCGCATGTCAGCTTCGTGCAAGGCACCGAGCGCGTCGACTATCTTCGCCGGCGCCGTGAGGCGTTGGCCGGTAATCCGCTCTTCGCCCACACCGAATGGATCGAGGACGCCGACGAATTCGCGCGCCGCCTGCCATACATGGCTGCCAAACGCGACCTCTCGGGATCTTCTGCACCCATTGCGCTCAACTGGGCCGCCGACGGCACCGACGTCGACTTCGGCGCGCTGTCCCGGCAGCTGATCGGCTACGGCGTGCGCAACGGGACGACAGCGTTGTTCGGACACGAGGTCCGCGATTTGTCGCCTCGGCGCGACGGCTGTTGGGCGGTGGCAGTGCGTAATCGCCGCACCGGCGAAAACCGCACGCTGGGCGCAAAATTCGTCTTCGTCGGCGCGGGCGGGCAAGCGCTGCCGTTGCTGCAGAAGTCCGGCATCAAGGAAGCCAAGGGTTTTGGCGGTTTCCCGATCGGTGGACGATTCCTGCGCAGCGGCAACCCCGCGATCACCGGCGCTCACCGGGCCAAGGTCTACGGCTTGCCGGCACCGGGTGCGCCCGGGATGACGGCGGCGCACCTGGACGCCCGCCTCGTGAACGGCAAGCCGTGGCTGCTGTTCGGGCCGTTCGCGGGATGGTCGCCGAAATTCCTCAAGCACGGCCGTGTCAGCGATCTCCCGCGATCTGTCCGGCCGGGCAATCTGGCCACCGTGCTCGGGGCCGGCGTCAGCCAGCTCGAGCTGGTCAGCTATCTGATCGGCCAGCTGCGACAATCGGAGGCCAACCGGATCGCGATGTTGCGCGAATTCGCGCCCAGCGCAGTCGATTCCGACTGGAAGCTGACGACCGCCGGGCAACGGGTGCAGGTGATCCGGCCGCACAAGCGTCGAGGCGGCGCGCTCGAATTCGACACCACCGTGCTTTCCGGCGCGGACGGCAGCATCGCCGGATTGCTCGGCGCGTCACCGGGTGCGTCCACGGCAGTCTCGGCGATGCTCGAGGTGCTGCAACGCTGTTATGCCGACCGCTACCTGACGTGGCTGCCGATTCTCAAGGAGATGGTGCCTTCGTTGGGGGCCGCCTTGTCCGACGAACCGGTGCTGTTCGAGGAGCTGCGGTCGTGGACCAACAAGGCTCTGGCGCTAGAGCCTGATTGCCCGCCTCTCTCCCGCAAGCGGGAGGTACCCCCACCTCATCGCGCTGCGCGTCTCCCTCGCCGCTGCGCGGCTGGAGGCACCCCCACTGCCTCGTCGCCGGGCGGGGAGTCATGACCGCCCCATTGCGCCGCGCCTGGGCCAAAGACCTGGACGTTCCAACGCTTTACGCGCTACTGAAACTGCGGGTGGAGGTCTTCGTCGTCGAGCAGGCCCGCCCGTATCCCGAACTCGACGGGCGCGATCTGCTCACCGAGACACGTCACTTCTGGCTGGCGGATCCCGAGGGTGAGGTGATCTGCACGCTGCGGCTGATGGAGGAGTACCCGGGCGGGCACAAGGCATTCCGGCTCGGGCGGCTGTGCACCAAACGCAGCGCGCGCGGCGAGGGCCACACCACCCGGTTATTACGTGCGGCGTTGGCCGAGGTCGGCGACTACCCGTGCCGGATCAACGCTCAGGTATATCTGGCGGATATGTACTCGCAGCACGGATTCGTCCGAGACGGTGACGGCTTCCTCGACGACGGCGTTCCGCACGTGCCCATGCTGAGGTCTGGTAGTCCGCCTCCTCCGCAGGCGGTTGCACCGCCTGCATCGTCAGCGGACGGGTCTGGGCCCGGCGGGCCGGCCTGACGCCATGGTCACCGCATCGGAGAACCCGTATCTGGCCGGCCTGCGGCTGGCCGGGAAGAAGGTGGTCGTGGTGGGCGGCGGCAGCGTTGCCCAACGCCGGCTTCCGTTACTCGTCGCCAGCGGAGCAGACGTGCACGTCGTTGCCCGCAGCGCCACCCGCTCGGTCGAAGCAATGAGCGGAATCACGTTGGCGCTGCGCGACTATCGCGACGGTGACCTGGCCGACGCCTGGTATGCGATTGCGGCCACCGACGATCCGCAGGTGAACGCCGCGGTGGTGGCCGAAGCCGATCGCAACCGAATCTTCTGTGTCCGCGCCGATATCGCGATCGAGGGCAGCGCGGTGACCCCCGCGTCGTTCGAATACGCGGGGCTGTCGGTGGGAGTGCTGGCGGGTGGTGAGCACCGTCGCTCGGCGGCCATCCGCTCGGCGATCCGCGAGGCACTGCAGCAGGGTGTGATCTCGCTGGACAGCTTCGAGAGCACCGACGTGGTGCGCGGCGGGGTGGCGCTGATCGGCGGCGGGCCCGGCGATCCGGAACTGATCACCGTGCGGGGCCGACGGCTGCTCGCGCAGGCCGACGTCGTCGTCGCCGACCGGCTTGCCCCGCCGGAGCTTCTCGCCGAACTGCCGCCGCACGTCGAGGTGATCGACGCCGCCAAGATCCCATACGGACGGGCGATGGCCCAGGACGCCATCAACGCCGTGATGATCGAGCGGGCTCGAGCCGGCCAATTCGTGGTGCGGCTCAAAGGCGGCGACCCGTTCGTGTTCGCCCGCGGCTACGAGGAGCTGTTGGCCTGCGTCGAAGCCGGTATCCCGGTGACGGTCGTGCCTGGTGTGACCAGTGCCATAGCGGTGCCGGCATCGGCCGGCGTTCCGGTCACTCACCGCGCGATCAACCACGAGTTCGTGGTGGTCAGCGGGCACGTTGCGCCGGATCATCCCGAATCGTTAGTGAATTGGGATGCATTAGCTGCGATGACCGGAACCATTGTTTTGCTGATGGCGGTCGAACGCATCGAGCTATTCGCGGAAGTCCTGCTAAAAGGCGGCCGACCTGCTGATACACCGGTGATAGTTGTTCAACAAGGCACGACGGCGGCCGAGCATACTTTGCGGGCCACTCTGGCCGACGCGCCGGAAAAGATCCGTTCGGAGGGTATTCGACCTCCCGCGATCATCGTTATCGGTTCGGTGGCCGCGTTCGGCATTTAAAAGATCCCTAAGATTACTGTAGGGTAAGTTCTTATGACGGCTCTCAACGATGCAGAGCGGGCTGTCCAAAAATGGACGACTGAACCCTCGAAGCGAGCAGTTCACATGCCCCAACCGCACCCGGAAAAGACCGCCGAGTCGACTCCGACCAAGACTTCCACGACGTGGGTGCCGACGCGCCGATTCTTCGCCGCGGTCATCGCCATCGCCGGTATGCAGCTGATGGCGACCATGGATGGCACCATCGCGATCGTCGCGCTTCCCAAGATCCAGAACGAGCTGAGCCTGTCCGACGCCGGCCGCAGCTGGGTCATCACCGCGTACGTGCTGACCTTCGGCGGCCTGATGCTGCTGGGGGGCCGCCTCGGCGACACCATCGGCCGAAAGCGGACCTTCATCGTCGGCGTCTCACTGTTCACCATCGCGTCGGCGCTGTGCGGCATCGCTTGGGACGACGTCACATTGGTCATTGCGCGGCTGCTGCAAGGTGTGGGCGCCGCGATCGCGTCGCCGACCGGCTTCGCGCTGGTCGCCACCACGTTCGCCAAGGGGCCGGCACGCAACGCCGCCACCGCGATATTCGGCGCAATGATGGGTATCGGTTCCGTGATGGGTCTAGTGGTCGGTGGGGCGCTTACTGAAGTGTCCTGGCGGCTGGCGTTTATGGTGAACGTGCCGCTCGGGCTGGTGATGATCTACCTGGCCCGCACCGCGCTGCGGGAGACCAACCGCGAGCGGATGAAGCTCGACGCGGCCGGCGCTGTGCTGGCGACGTTGGCCTGCACCGCCGCGGTGTTCGCCTTCTCGTCGGGACCCGAAGCGGGCTGGATTTCGTTCACCACGATCGGTTCGGCCGGACTGGCGCTCGTCGCGTTCATCGCATTCGCCTTCGTGGAGCGGACGGCCGAGAACCCCGTCGTCCCGTTCAACTTGTTCTTCGACCGCAATCGGCTGGCCACGTTCGCGGCGATCTTCCTGGCCGGTGGGGTGATGTTTACCGTCACCGTGCTTGTCGGGCTGTATGTGCAGGACATCATGGGCTACAGCGCGTTGCGCGCCGGTGTCGGCTTCATCCCGTTCGCGATCGCGGTGGGCATCGGGCTGGGCGGGTCGTCGCAGTTGGTGCCGCGCTTCCAGCCGCGAGTCCTGGTGATCGCCGGCGGAGCTCTGGTGGTCGGCGCCATGGTCTACGGATCGACATTCAACGGCAGCATGCCGTACTTCCCGAACCTGATCGTCCCGGTCGTGATCGCCGGCATCGGTATCGGCGTGATCGGCGTACCGGTCGCGTTGTCGGCGATCGCGGGTGTCGGCTTCGATCAGATCGGACCGACCTCGGCTATCGCGCTGATGCTGCAAAACCTCGGTGGCCCAGTGGTTCTCGCCGTCATCCAGGCCGTCATCACGTCGCGCACGCTGTACTTGGGCGGCACCAACGGCCCGGTGAAGAACATGAATGCCGCTCAGTTGCATGCCCTTGACCAGGGTTACACCTACGGGTTGCTGTGGGTGGCCGGCGTCGCCGTCATCGTCGGCGGGGTGTCGCTGCTGATCGGCTACACCGCCGAGCAGGTGGCCCACGCGCAGGAAGTCAAGGACGCCATCGACGCCGGCGAGCTCTAGCTCGTCGCTTCGCCCCGCGAGCTGGCAGCCGGGGTCGTCATTCGCCGCTGACCACAGCCACGCTGTCCCCCGCAAGCGGGAGGTGCCCCCAGCTTGGCGGTCGCTCATCACCGTTAGGCTTGCGCGCTGTGATCACCCGGATGTCAGAGCTGTTCTTGCGCACGCTGCGCGATGATCCCGCCGAAGCCGAAGTCGCCAGTCACAAGCTATTGATCCGCGCCGGCTACGTCCGACCGATCGCGCCTGGCCTCTACAGCTGGTTGCCACTCGGCCTGCGGGTGCTGCGCAAGATCGAGCGGGTCGTGCGCGAGGAGATGAACGCGATCGGTGGGCAGGAGATCCTGTTCCCGGCGCTGCTGCCGCGGGCTCCCTACGAGACCACGAACCGGTGGACCGAATACGGCGACGGCATTTTTCGGCTCAAGGACCGCCGCGGCAACGATTACCTGC
>DATAZN010000209.1:0-7347 GCA_036272035.1 Mycobacterium sp.
CTCGACCCTTATTAATAGCTGACCGGGTTACAACAAGGACGATTCGCGAATACTTCCTATTTCAGTTGTGTTCGAGGGCGCTCAGTCTCGTTCAGGTATGACGTTCACGGGCTGTAGAAGTTTCCGACGCTGTCGGGAAGCTTCTTCAACGCGGCTGCGCGAGCAAACGACCTTCTCAGCGACTCCTCAGCGCCCGGTTTTTAAGCTGGCGTTCTCATGTGTAGGACCGAGCGCCTCGCATACCGAGCAAGCGGGTTGTTAGCCCGGTTAGGAGTCGCCACATGACGATTGGGTTGCGTCATCAGGCTGATGTCGACGCCTGTCACACACCGTTGATGGGGGTGTCTGGTCAGGCTCGATCGCTACGGCCGCACGAATTGGCTCATGCATCGGTGATGAGCGCCCTGTGCGCGGCGGTAGCGATCGTTGCGGTCGTCCTCCCGCACGCCGGGTGGCTTGGGCTGCTTGGCAGCGTGCCGATGGGGCTGTTGGCCTATCGGTACCGGGTCCGCGTTGTGATCACCGCGACGGTGGCTGCCGGTGTGATCGGTTTCTTGGTAGTCGGTTTGAGCGGTTTCAGTGCTGTCGCGCTTTGTGCCTTCGTCGGCGGGCTGGCTGGAATCGCGCAGCGGCATCGCCGTGGCGTGTCAACCGTGATCTCGGCGTCGATTGGTGCCGGTGCCGTCATCGGTGCCGTGGTGGTCGTCGCGGTGACCGTCCTGACGCAGCTTCGGCAGCTGGTGTTCCACGCGATCAGCGTCGCCGTGCACGGGATGGCGACGGTATTGGCGATGGTGCCGCACATGCAAGCGGTCGCCCGTTGCTTCGCGAGTTTCGTTGCCGAGGCGCTCAATTACTGGCAGTGGCTGGTGCTCGGATTCGCCGTCGTCGCCATCACGGGCGCCTCGCTGATCGGTTGGTGGGCGCTCTCGCGCGTGCTTGAACGGATGAGCGGCATTCCCGATGTGCACAAACTGGACGCGTCGGCTGGCACCGGGCCGATCCAGCCGGTCCCGGTGCGGCTGGACGAGGTGCGCCTGCGCTATCCGCACACCGACCACGACGCACTGCGTGCGGTGACCCTGGGTGTGCTGCCAGCCGAACACGTTGCGGTCACCGGTGCCAACGGCTCCGGCAAGACCACGCTGATGCTGATTCTGGCCGGCCGCGAACCGACCTCGGGAACGGTCGAGCGCCTCGGTGCGGTGGGTCTCGGTCAACTCGGTGGCACCGCCGTCGTCATGCAACACCCGGAAAGCCAGGTGCTGGGTACGCGGGTCGCCGACGACGTGGTGTGGGGACTACCTCCAGGCAAGACCATCGATGTCGACCGATTACTCAGTGAAGTCGGGCTGGTCGGCCTCGCCGAACGCGACACCGGCAGCCTGTCGGGCGGGGAGCTGCAGCGCCTCGCCGTGGCCGCTGCGCTGGCGCGGGAGCCGGCGCTGCTCATTGCCGACGAGGTCACCAGCATGGTCGACCAGCAGGGCCGGGACGCACTGTTGGCCCTGCTGTCCGGTCTCGCCGACCATCACCGAACCGCGCTGGTACACATCACTCACTACGGCAACGAGGCCCAATACGCCGACCGCACAATCAATCTCAGCGACTCGCTGGATAACACCGCCATGGTCGAGACCGCGCCTGCGCCCGCGCCGACGGTTACGGTAGGACACCTGTCTCAAGCGCCGGTGTTCAAACTCGCGGGCGTCGGCCACGAATACGCTAGTGGCACCCCCTGGGCGCGAACCGCGCTCCGCGATGTCAGCTTCGTCGTGCATGAGGGCGACGGGCTTTTGATCCACGGCGGCAACGGCTCCTGTAAGTCGACGCTGGCGTGGATCATGGCCGGGTTGACGGTACCCACCACCGGCACCTGTCTGCTTGCCGAGCGGCTCGCCTCCGAGCAGGTTGGCGCAGTGGCGCTCCAGTTCCAGGCGGCCCGGTTGCAGTTGATGCGCAGCAGTGTGGGCCTTGAAGTGGCTTCGGCGGGCGGCTTTTCGCCTGACGATCGCGCCCGGGTGATCGCAGCGCTGGCCGCTGTCGGGCTGGATGCCGCGCTGGCGACGCGGCCCATTGACCAACTCAGCGGTGGCCAGATGCGCCGCGTGGTCCTGGCCGGATTGCTCGCGCGGTCGCCGCGGGTATTGATACTCGACGAGCCGTTGGCGGGACTGGACGCCGCCAGCCAGCGTGGTCTTGTGAAGCTGCTCGCGGACCGGCGCCGTGACACCGGTCTGACCGTTGTGGTGATTTCGCATGACTTCGCCGGGCTGGAGGAGCTGTGCCCGCGCACGCTGCACCTGCGCGACGGTCTGCTGGAGGCGGCGCCGGTCACGGCTCAAGTAAGTGAGCTAGCGGCGCCCCCGCCGACGCAGCTCCCGAGCCGCCGCCCACGTCGACCCGTTGTGCTGCTGCGCCCCGTGCCAGGGCGCTCCGTCATCCACGAGTTGTGGGCCGGCACCAAACTGGTTGTTGCTTTCGGTGTTTCGGTGTTGTTGACGCTCTGCCCGGAGTGGGTGACGATCGGACTTGTGGCTGCGTTGGTAGCGGCGGGAGTGTGGTTGGCGCATATCCCCCGAGGCGTGCTGCCATCGTTGCCGCGCTGGCTTCCGGTCCTGCTGGTAATCGTCGGTATCACTGCGACATTGGCCGGTGGTAGTCCGCAGATCGAGGTGGGTACGGTCACGCTCGGCCTCGGCGGCTTATTGGAGTTCCTGCGTTTCACCGCGCTGTCGGTCGTGTTGCTCGGGATGGGCGCACTGGTGTCGTGGACGACCAACGTCGCCGAAATCGCTCCTGCGGTGGCCACTTTGGGTCGCCGACTGCGACCGTTGCGCATCCCGGTCGACGACTGGTCGGTCGCACTGGCGCTCGGATTGCGCACCTTCCCGATGCTGATCAACGAGTTCCGGGTGCTCTATGCCGCCCACCGGTTGCGGCTCCAATCGACACCGCGGACTTGCCGGCCCCGTCTCAGCCAACTGGTAACGGACGCGGTCGACTTGATGGTCGCGGTGATCACCGTGACGCTACGGCGTGCGGACGAGATGGGCGATGCGATCACCGCCCGCGGTGGAACGGGTCAGATCTCAGCAGCCCCGTCGCGGCCGAAACAGGCTGATTGGGTGGCACTTTCGATCGCGTCAACGGTATGTGGGGCCGCAGTGGCGGCGGCGCTGCTGCTGTTGGGCGCCTAGCGGCCGACAGTTCTCAGAACCGCACGAGTGCCGGCACGTCCGCGAGCGCGCAGTTCTGGATGCGTTCGGCCGCGCGCAGCAGGAAGTTGAGTTTTTCGATACGCTCGCCCGATCGCGGTGCGCCGTTTTTCTGGAACGGCGCACCTAGTCCCACCGCCAGGTCCATCACGACATCGTCGATGACACCGCCAGACCGGCCCGACGGGATCGCCAGAATGGCGTTCTGTGAAGCGTATTCGAAGCAGTCCAGTGCCTCGGCGATGGTCCCGACTTGGTTGGGCTTCAGAATGAAGCCGTCAACAGCCGAGGTCTTTACGGCCCGTTCCAGACGTTGGGAGTTGGTGACGATCAGGTCGTCGCCGAGAATGATCGAGCGGTCGATGGTCTGGACCGCTTTGGCGAAGCCATCCCAGTCATCCCCGTCAAGCAGGTCCTCGATGAACACGATCGGAAAGTCCTCCGACAGCGCCCGGGCGTAGTCGATCAGGGCCTCCGCGGCCACCCGCTCACCGTTCAATGCGTAGGTCTGCGTGCACTGGTCGTACGCCGCGCTAGACGCGCAGTCCAATGCAAACGCCATGACGTCGGTGCAGCCGGCGCGCTCGACGGCCTTGGCCAGCACCTCCATGACGACCCGCGGGTCACTGGACGGAGCGACGTAGCCGTAGGACGGCGCCATCAACGGTGCGTGGCCAAGCCGCTCGGCAAGCACCTCACCCAGCACGCCGAACAGACTCACTCCCTTTTCGACCGCCGACTCGATGGAGTCGGCGCGGTAAGGCACGACAAGGAACTCGTTGAACGTCTGGAAGATATCTCCGTAGCAGCCACCGTTGATCATGTTGAAGCTGGGCGCCGGCACCGTAGTCGGTGGTTCGAGTCCCAGCAATGCACAGACGTACGTATAGGTGGGTATGCCCGCCGCCGCGGATGCCGCGCGCAACAACGCGATCGAAGTGGAGTAGACGGCATTTCCGCCAAGGCGGTGCTTGTCCGGCGTGCCGTCGAGCTCGATCAGGACGCGGTCTAGGGGCCGCGGGTCGTCGAGTTCGGCGCCGACGAGTACAGGAGCGATTTCGTCGGTCACCGCGGAGACGGCGCGGTGCACGCTCAGCCCGTCGTATTCGGCTCGATTTCCGTCGCGTATTACGACCGCTTCGTGCACTCCGACCGAAATGCCAGTCGGCGATGCGCCGCGGCCGACATGGCCTGTGTCAGTGGTGATTTCGACCTCTACCAACGGCCGTGCCTTGCAGTCCAGCACTTGGCGGGCCACGACGGACGCGATCTGCATCAAGGACCTCCCCGTACCAGACGACTTGTCTTAGAACACCGCGACGCAGACTGCCACGAAGTGGCACAGCGCAGCGAGTGCGGTTAACCCGTGAAATATCTCGTGATAGCCGAAGGTCGCGGGCCACGGGTCGGGCCAGCGTAGTGCGTAAAACACCGCACCAATGCTGTAAAGCGCGCCGCCGACCGCAAGCAGTACTGCCGCGGCCACACCAGCGTTATGCAGAATCGTCCCTGCGTACCAAACCGCTACCCAACCCAGCAGCAGATAGAGCGCCACGCCCAGCCAGCGCGGGGCGTCGGGCCAGAACAGCGTCAGCGCAACTCCGGCCAGCGTCCCGCCCCACACGATCGCTAACACCTGATGCCCAGTCGACGGTGGCATGTCCAGCAGGGCGAACGGCGTGTAGGTGCCAGCGATGAACACAAAGATCATCGAGTGGTCCAGCCGTCTTATCCAGTTCCTGGTAGCCGCCGAATGCCAACTGACACGGTGATACGTGGCGCTTACGGCAAACATCGCCACGATCGCCAGCGTGTAGGCCAACGTCGCGTGCCCAGCTCGCGTCGATGCAGCGGCCCACGACACCGTGACCAACGCCGAACCGGCTACCAGCGCCGCATAGGCGCAGTAAAGATGGATCCATCCGCGCAACCGTGGCTTGCGCAGAACACTGGTCTTGGACTCGGCGAAACGTCCGGCGCCGGCGAGATCAGAGGTAGGTCGGGACGCCATGGGTGGGGCGGCCGCATCGATGGGGTGGCTCAACATCCCTCCCTTGCAATCGCTATCAACCTGGCAGCGCCACGGTATGAGCGGATCGCTGAGAAGCCGCTGAGGAAGGCCAACGGATTGGGTGCCGCGCGGATGGGATGACGACTTTCGCTGTTCTCAGCCGGGCCTGAGCCCGGGAGAATCAGACTGTGTGGGTGCCTTCCTGGCCGCTGTGGCGAAGTGAGCTCGCGCGTGTGATGCGCCTGCCTAGTTTGGGTATCTCCGCTCGCTCAGCCGCGACCTCAGCGGTGGTCGTCTTGGTCGCTCTTGCGTTCGCGGGCGCGGCCTTTGACCTGATCTTGTATCGGTCGTTGTTGGCGGGTGTCGACGACGCCACGGCGGGCAGAGTTCGCACCATAGTTGACGCGCTGCATTCGGATTCGCCCGACAAGGTCGACAGCGCGCTTCTTGCCACCAATCAGCGCGTGGTCGCAATCCAATTGATAGCCCCTGACGGCAGGGTGGTGAAACGGGCCGGGTCCGCACCTGCGACACCTCTGATACCCATCAACGAGTTTGACTTCAACTTGCGACGCGGCATGCCAGACGATGCGGTGCCCAATGACGACATGCGCGTGAGCGGTCAGAAAGTCAACGCTGCGTCCGGTCAGTACACAGTGCTTGTCGGCGGAGGTAGCGAAGCGGTCGAGGCGATTGTGCGGACGGTCGCGCTGCTGGTGGCTGGCAGCGCCCCGATCATCACCGGAGTAGCGGCAGCCGCCAGTTACCGGCTCGTTCGCCGGTCACTGCAATCGGTAGACGCCATCCGCAGCAGGGTGGCTGAGATCTCAAGCTCCGATTTGGCCGAGCGAGTACCGGTGCCTACGAGTCGTGACGAAATCTCAGCCCTCGCAGTCACCATGAACGAAATGCTGGCACGCCTCGAGGCCGGCCACCAAGCGCAACAGCGATTCCTCAGCGACGCCTCGCACGAACTGCGCAGCCCGCTGTCCACCATCATCTCCGGTTTGGAAGTCGCCGAGGCGCATCCGGAATTGCTTGATGCAGAATTGGCTGTCGACACCCTGCTTCCCGAGGCGCACCGCATGCGGGTACTGATCGAGGATCTGCTCTTGCTGGCCCGCGCCGATGAACAAAGCTTGGTGATGCGCAAGGAAGAGGTGGCCCTCGACGAACTTGCCGAGGTCGAAGCCGCTCGTGTTCGACGCGAAGCGGGATGCACTGTCCACGCCGACATCTGCCCAACGCGTCTGACGGGTGACCCAGCCGGGATGTCTCGGATGATCCGCAATTTGGTGGACAACGCGGTGCGCCACGCGAATTCGCTTATCGTTATCGAAGTCAGCAGCCGGGACAGAACAGCTGTTCTCAGCATCAGTGACGACGGTCCTGGCATTGTCCCGGCTGAACGAACGCGAGTATTCGAACGCTTCGTGCGTCTGGATTCGGACCGCTCGCGCAGCGGCGGAGGGGCCGGCTTGGGCTTAGCGATCGTTGCCGAGGTAGTTGCCGCCCATGGCGGCACGGTCACCATCGACGATCGACCTGGTGGTGGGACCAAGGTGATCGTGGCATTGCCTCAACACAGCAACCGATAACCGACGCCCCGGATTGTCTCGATGGTGTTGGTACCGAACGGAACGTCAATCTTCCGCCGCACATATCCGACATAGACCTCAACAACATTGTCAGGACCCTGATAGTGCGCGTCCCACACGTTCCGCAATATCTCGGCTTTCGTTAGCACCATGTCCTTGTTGCGCATCAGGAACTCGAGCAGCCCAAACTCACGAGGAGTCAGAGTGATTGGGATCGAATCACGTTCAACCTTGTGTCGTGCAGGATCGAGTGACAGCGATCCGGCGGTCAACACCACAGGTCGCTCCGGCGCACCACGACGGACCAAAGCATGGATCCGTGCCACGAGCACCCGAAACGAAAACGGTTTCGTCAGATAGTCATCCGCCCCGAGGTCGAACGCATCGGTCTCGTCGTACTCACCGTCCTTGGCAGTCAGCATGAGCACCGGTGTCCACACGTCTCGTGCGCGCATTCGTCGCAGGACCTCGTATCCACTGTGGCCCGGCAGCATGATGTCGAGGACCACGACGTCGAAGC
>DATAZN010000210.1:0-9550 GCA_036272035.1 Mycobacterium sp.
CAGCTACACCGTCGATGAATGCCTCGATTTCGTGGCCTCTGCCGGGCTGGCTTTCCAGGGGTGGTATCACAAGACGCCGTACTACCCGAACGGCCTGTTCGGAGCACCCAGTGGGTTCCAGCCAGCCGTTAATGCGTTGCCAGAGAACAAGGTCTGGTCAGTAATGGAACGGCTGCAGACGTTGAACGGCTGCCACTTCTTCATGGCATGCCGACCAGAACGGCCGAAAGGCAGTTACGTGATTGACTTTTCGGCGCCTGAAGCCTTGGACTACGTGCCGCTGATGCGCATGCGGTGCGGAGTCGACGGAGACGAGGCCTTCTGGGCTGCTGGCCGCGTACGTCTGAACCCGGCCCAGTTGGCGTTTATGCGCGGCGTCGATGGCAACCGAACAATTCGGGCGATCGCCGCGGACTTGGCGCGGCGGGAACCGCCGAACGGAGTGAGCGCAGCGGACTTGGAAAGCTTCGGCCGCAACTTATTCCAGTCGCTTTGGCGCCTCGACTTCATCGCGATCAAGTTGGACGCGACCTGACGACTGCCTCCTGGGTCGAATCAGTTCTGAACGTTCAGGGCCAGCCAATCCGGCTGAATTGGGCTGTCGAACACGTATGTCCCGGTATGGCTCAACCGCACCCAGGGGGCCGCGTAAACCTTGAAACCGTGGTCACTCGCCAGCCGGCAGAAGTGGTAGTCCTCCGACATCATCTTGCCTGTTTCGGGGTCAATGCTCGACGCGTAGAACTCGCCGATCACCGTCTGTTCGTAGACGAATCCGCGGACGTCCGCGGCCAGCGCTTCGAACACGCCGCGCTTGATCAGCATGAATCCAGTTCCGCCGCCACCGATCTCGAACAGCCCGTCAACGTCAGCGGAGACAGTACCCGCGGGGCCGGTGATCAAGTTGACCACGAATGAGCCCGCGTGCTGGTGCAACTCTTCTGACGGCACGCCATCCCTGACCGCCTGCGCCACGCGCTTCCAATCGATCTCTTTCTTGGGATACAGACCGCAGACGATGTCTCTGTCAGCCACGACCATGCTCACGATGTCTAACGGGTTGAAGCCGATATCCGCGTCAATCCACATCAGATGAGTTGCCTGGGATTCCAGGAATTGGTGGGCCAAGGTGTTCCTTGCGTTGGCTACCACGCTGTCATTCACCTTGTTCATGTAGAGCAGACCCAGACCGTTGCGCATGAAAATGGCGGGCGTCTGCGCCATTGACCAGGTGTATGCAGCCATAGCCATACCCCCGTACATGGGTGTGGCTATGAAGATGATTGGCGCACTCGGGTTCAAGTCCGGGTCTTGTCGAGCGGCGCCATCGGGATCCAAAAATTGATCGGCCACCGTCTAACCGTACCCAGCGGGCCGCCGCGATGGCGTCGAGAACGGGATGAGTGGCAGGCGTTCGGGTTTGAACCGCGCCCGTAAAGAAAACGTCAAGACAGTTGCTGGCGCGACGTTGACGGGTTAATGGTGGGTACACGCACCTCGTTGTCCCACAACAGCACACCTTGATAGCACACCTTGATCCAGACGACGGGCTTTTGTTACGCCCGTGTTTCGCCGGGAAGCCGGAAGAGCCCCTGCGGCCCGTGGCGGTGCCCCCAGTCGGACTCGAACCGACACTGGGCGGATTTTAAGTCCGCTGCCTCTGCCAATTGGGCTATGGGGGCCAGCGACGAATCTAGCTTGTTAACGCCAGATTCCGTCGCGCGCCCGTAGCCGCAGGACGGCGCAAGGGAAGTGTTAAAAGTTCCGCCGTGCTTGTTAAGAAGCCATTAACCAGCTGGGCAACCCACCCGCAGGTCCGCGAAAGTTGTCCCGTGGACGCCAGCGAAGCCCGACCAACACCCACACATTGACCACGTGGCCGACCCTACCGGGTCGGTCTTTTTACACCAGGAGACGTACATGGCCTTCGTGAATACACAGCCTGCAGCGATCGCCGCAGCCGCAACGCAGCTCGAGGGAATCGGCAACTCGTTTGCCGCCGAGAGCGCCGGCGCTGCGACCTCGACCACCGATGTCGTCCCCGCCGCCTCCGACGAGGTGTCGATTTTGCAGGCCGGGGTGTTCTCGACCTACGGGCAGCTCTATCAGTCGGTGAGCGCCCAGGCTCAGGCGATCCACCAGCAGTTCGTTCAGCTGCTGAACCAGAGCTCCGGGTCCTACCAAGAGACCGAGTCGGCCAACCAAGCCGGCGCCGCCGCGAACTCGTTGTCGAACGCAACATCCTCGGCCTCGTCGGCCGCGGGCACGGCGGCCACCAACCCGGTGGAGAGCCTTGCCGACTTCATCAACGGTGTGAGCAGCGCGCTCAGCGGCTCGTTCTTCGGCAGCAACATCGGCAACCTGACCAACGTCCAGGTCGGTAACTGGGCATCAGCCGGTTCGGACCTCATCGGCCTCGGCGGTGGTGGTCTTCTTACTGCGATGGCTGGTCCCGCGACCGCGGGCTCCGACATCGGCGGCCTCGGGTCTGCCCTGGCCGGAAACGTCGCCCCCGCAGCCGGGATGGGCGGGATGGGCGGAGCCGGAGCGATGGGCGCCGCGCCGGTGCTGGCCGCTGCCGGTCAAGGGTCGTCGATCGGTGCCCTCTCGGTGCCGCCCACCTGGGCCGGCGGAGCCGGAATTCCGGGGGCGAGCACACCTGTCACGCTGGCATCGCAGAGCTGGGCCACCCCCCCGCCGGCAACTGGTGGCATGTCGAACGGGATCGCGGGCATGCCCGCGGTTGCCAACGGCGGTCGCGGCGGTTCGAGCTTCGGCGCCCCGCGCTACGGCGTCAAGCCAAAGGTCATGCCCGCGGTGCCCAAGCCGATGATTACCTGATAACTCTTGCCGCCCACGTCGGCCGGCTCAACCACCAACCGTCCTCATATACCCCTGAATAGACAGGATCTTAGAAATGGTATTTGATTTCGCAGCGCGACCGCCGGAGGTCAACTCCACGCTGATCTACTCCGGCGCCGGAGCGGGCCCGATGATGGCCGCCGCCACCTCGTTCAGCAGCCTGAGCTCGGAGTTGGCCACGAATGCCGCCGGCTACGAATCGGTGATCTCGCAGCTCACCGGCGGGGACTGGCAGGGCCCGTCGTCGACCGCGATGGCCGCGGCGGCTCAGCAGAGCATCGAGTGGCTGAACACCACGTCGGCGCAACTGCAGGAGGCCGCCGCGAAAGCCACCGCGTCGGCGGCTGCATACGAGGCGGCGTTTTCCGGCTCGATTCCGCCGCCGGTGGTGTACGCCAACCGAGCTCAGCTGGCGGCGCTCGTCGCAACCAACATCCTGGGGCAGAACACTCCGGCGATCGCGGCCAACGAGGCCATGTACGGAGAGTTTTGGGCTCAAGACGCCACCGCGCTGACCACGTACGCCGCCTCCGCTGCAACCGCCGCACAGGTGACGCCGTTGACCGAGCCGACCCAGAACACCAACCCGGCTGGCTCCGGCGCGCAAGCGGCCGCGGTCAGCAATGCCGTCAACAGCAATGCGGCGAACTCAGGGCTCAACGGGCTGCTCGGCAACCTACAGAACTCCGCCAGCTCGATCGCCAGCCCGGCGGCCAGCACGGCGGCAACTACCCCGCTCGGCGACCTGTACAGCGCGGTCCAGGGTTTCTTCGGGGTCGGCGCGGTGACCAACTCGGTTAACACCGTCGACGTGACGCTGTCCTGGTGCATCATGATGATGGCCTCGGCCTTGGGTACCTTGACCCACTTCGTGGCCGGTGCTCCGTTCGGCGTCACGATCGGCGATGTTGCTCCGCTGGGCGCCGGTCTGGGCTTCGGTACGACCTTGGCGGGCGCCTCATCCGGCATGGGCGGCGCGACGCTGGCGGGCATGGGCGCTGCAGCAGAAGTCGGCGGAATGTCGGTGCCGGCCGGGTGGGCCGCGGCCGCCCCGGCCGCAACGGTCGCCGACGCCACGCTGGTGGGCACCGGCTGGACCGCGGCTGCCGATTCGGCCGCCACCGGCATGGGAGGCGCCCCGGGCATCATGCCGGGAATGGCGTCGGCCGGCGGCAAGTCGGCGATGGGCTTCGGTGGACCGCGTTACGGCGTCAAGCCGAAGGTTATGCCCAAGCAGATGTTCGTCTAATCCCGTATCGGTAGGCGACGACGCCTTCCGAAGACAAGTAATCAACATCGACCACCATCAATTCACAGCAAGGAGAGAGATATGCCTTCACGTTTTATGACTGACCCGCACGAGATGCGGTCCATGGCGGGCCGTTTCGATGTGCACGCGCAGACGGTTGAGGACGAGGCCCGCAAGATGTGGGCCTCAAGCCAGAACATCGCCGGTGCCAGCTGGAGTGGTACCGCGCAGGCCACCTCCTACGACACCATGGGCCAGATGAACACCGCGTTCCGCAACATCGTCAACATGCTGCACGGGGTGCGCGACGGCCTGATCCGCGATGCCAACAACTACGAGAGCCAAGAGCAGGCCTCTCAGCAGATCCTGTCCAGCTAGCCCTTATCCCCTCAAACCCTTTAGGAGAACAGTCATGTCGATCAGTTACCAGTTCGGCGACGTGGATGCCCACGGCGCGATGATCCGCTCCCAGGCCGCCTCCCTGGAGGCCGAGCACCAGTCCATCGTGCGCGATGTGCTGGCCGCCGGTGACTTCTGGGGCGGCTCGGGTTCGGTGGCCTGCCAGGAGTTCATCACCCAGTTGGGCCGCAACTTCCAGACTATTTACCAGCAGGCCAACAGCCACGGCCAAAAGGTCCAGACCGCCGGCAACAACATGTCGTCCACCGATTCCGCCGTCGGCTCCAGCTGGGCCTAACACGATAAGTTACCGCTGGCCGGGTCGAGGCCCAGATCGCGTTCGAGACTGTGCTAACCCTCTTGGCCGAACTCGAGTTGGTTGGAGGTCCTTTGCGATGGAGCGCGAATCTCAAACTCCGCGGCTCGAGACACTGCCGATTCGGTGCCAAGTATGACGAGCATAAGCACAGACGACGCCGGCCGGCTTGCCCAGATGCGCCGCGCGCTTTTGGAGCAACAAGTCCGGGCGGCCGCTTCGCATCCGGCCACCCGACCGGCCGCGGTCACCTCGCGAACCGCGTTCGGCCCGCTGCCCCTTTCGGCTTCGCAATCTCAGCTGTGGTACTTGAGTCAACTCGCTCCGGACTCGCGCGCATTTAATGAAGTGATCGAGATCCGCAAGACCGGTGCGCTCGACGTGGACGCGCTGCGCCGTGCACTGAACGCGGTGGTCGCGAGGCACGACGCGTTGCGAACAACCTTCGACTCTGTCGACGGCGTGCCTCGTCAAATCGTCCGGGAGCCAACGGAAGTCGACCTGCCGGTCTCCGATTTGTCAGACCTCCGTCCGCAGGACGCCGTAGTGCGAGCCGTCGAGATTGTCGCCGCCGACTCGCTGCCTGCCTACGACCTTGCCGACGGGCCATTGATTCGTCCGCGGCTGATCCGCATCACCGAGGAAGACCATCGGCTTTATCTCGGCCTGCACCACCTGATTTGGGACGGCACGACCCTGAAGCGCATCGTGTTCCCGGAGCTCGTTGCCTTCTACCGCAGATACGCCGTGGGGCTGCCGTCGTCGCTGCCTGACCCCGAGGCACAATACGCCGACTACACAAACTGGCAGCTTGAGTGGCTTCGCCAGCCGGAGATAGCCGCCCGAATCACACGCTGGCGCGGCCGGCTTGCCGGCGTCGCGCCGACCCAGCTGCCGCTCGATTACCCGCGGCCGCCTCGGCAACGATTTGTCGGCGGAACGATCCCGCTGACAATCGACCACACTACTGTTGAAGGCCTTCGCCGGACGGCTCAGGCCGCTGGCGGCACCCTTTTCCGCGCCCTGGCTGCCGCATACGCCTGGTGGTTGCATCTCTATACCGAGTCCAGTGACGTCGTCTTCGGCACCCCGCACAACTTGCGCCAACGCCCCGATTTGTCCGCGGTGGCCGGCTACTGCGTCAGCCCGGTCGTCGTGCGCTGCGAGGTCTCGGGCCAGGAGTCCTTCGCCGAGCTGGTCGGTCGGATTGGCAGCGTGGTCACCGATGCGCTGAGCGACATCGTGCCGTTCGAAACTCTGGTTGCGGCCCTTGGCGTATCGCGAGATCCCCGTAGCAATCCGCTCTTTCAAACGGCATTGGCATTGCAGCCCCCGATGACGTCGCCAGCCGACGACTGGTCGCTGAACCTGGTGGAATCCGACGTTTCAGACGCGGTGGGGTCGTCAAAGTTCGACATCAGTATCGAATTGGACGAGCGGCCTGAGGGACACGTCGCAGGACGGCTCTTTTTCAGCGCCGACTTGTTCGACCGTGAGACGGCACGCGAGATGACATTACAGTGGTGCCGCTTGCTCGACGCTGTCGCGGCGGAGCCTGAAATACCAATGGCCGAACATGATCTGGTCACCCCGGATGAGCGCGGACGTCAGCTCGGCTGGAATCTGACCACTCAGCAGGGCATTTCGTCGACGTCGCAGTGCGTTCACGAGGTCATCAGCTCGCAGGTCGAACGCACGCCGGACGCGGCAGCGGTACAGGTCGGCGACAAGACCCTGACCTATCGGCAACTGGACGACCGCGCGGCGGCCATCGCGTCGCGCTTGGTGCAGGCGGGCGCCGGGCCCTGCGCGGTGGTGGCGGTGCTCCTGGACCGCACGCCCGATCTGGTGGCGGCCGTTCTGGGGATTCTCAAATCCGGCGCGGCAATTCTGCCGCTGGATCCGCGCCAGCCGATCGCCCGGAATACCTTCTGCATCAACGACGCCGGCGCGAATATAGTTCTGACCGATCATCAGCTACCCACCGGTGGGGAAGCGGTCACGGCCACCGTCATCAGCCTCGACGATTGCTGGCGGCACGCACCTCAGCAGTTCGCCCCGCGAATCGGGTCCCCAACCGACCTCGCCTGCGTGATCTACACATCCGGCTCCACCGGTCGCCCAAAGCCGGCACTCATCGAGCATCGCGGCGTCACGAACCTGATGGGCACCTTGTTTCCCGAGTTGGGCGTCGCTGCCTCCGGCACAGTGCTATCGGTGGCGACCATCAGCTTCGACATGGCGCTCGGCGACATCTTCTGTGCGCTGGGGTGTGGAGCACGCCTGGTGCTCGCTACCACCGCGCAGGCGATGAACCCCGCTGCGCTGATCCGGCTAATCGACGACAGCCGTGCGACCTTCATGTGTGCGACACCGACCACATGGGGGGCCCTGGTGAGCGCCGGCTGGCGTGGCAACCGACGTCTGACGGCGTTGGCTGGCGGCGAAACGCTCACCGACGGACTGGCCCAGGCACTGCTGCAACGCTGCGGTTCGGTCTGGCACGACTACGGCCCCACCGAAGCCACGGTCATCACCACGGTCACGCGACTGGCCGAGGGTGACATCATCACGGTGGGCAGACCGTTGCCAAACGTGCGGGTGTACATCATCGACTCCCGCGGGCGACTGCAACCGGTCGGGGTTCCCGGGGAAATCGTCATCGGCGGCGTCGCGGTGGGTCGTGGCTACCTCAATCGCCCTGACGAGCATGCGCGCCGGTTCGGAGACGATCCCTTCAATGCCGGCGGGCGGATCTACCGCACGGGCGATCGCGGCAGGTTTCTGCCCGACGGCCGAATACAACACCTCGGCCGTTACGACGACCAGGTCAAGGTCCGCGGCTTTCGCATAGAGCCGGGCGAGATTGAGTCCACCCTGTGCGAGCACCCACAGGTGGAATGCTGCGCAGTGGTCCCTGGCGCGGCGCCCAACGGCGAACAACAGTTGGTCGCCTACATCGTCGGCGAGCCGGGGCGCCCCAGCGAGGCCGAGGCACGTGAGTGGCTACGCCGCCGCCTGCCTGAACATATGGTCCCGAGCGCATTCGCGCATATCAACGCGCTCCCGACCACGGCGAGTGGGAAGCTCGACAAGGCCGCATTGCCTGCACCTTCGCCGCGGGGTGAAGGCCGCACCGGCGCCCAGCCTCCGCGCGACGACACCGAAAGGCGCGTGGCGGCGTTGTGGGCCGACTTGCTGGGCGTGCGGGTGACCGATGTCAACTCCGACTTCTTTGACATGGGCGGTCATTCGCTGCTGGCGGCTCGCTTGATCTTCCAAGTTCAGCGCGAATTTGGTGTGGCGCCGTCGCTCGTGGCTTTCCTCGATACCGGCCGGACCGTTGCGGGGCTTGCCGCCTTAATCGGCACTGAAAGTTCAGGCGGTACAGACGAAATCACGTCGGAACCACCGCTGCATTTCATCTTCGTCAATGAATCGACGGCGATGAGCCGGAGACACTTTACGGCGCAGTGGGGTGCTGCGCAGCCGGTACACGCGCTGATCCCCGAACAGCCAGGCGGGCGGTTCGATCTTTCCGTGACAATCGAACAACATGCCAGCCAGATCCTTTCGGCGATCCGCAACCGGCAGCCGAATGGTCCGCTTGCGCTGGTCGGCTACTCGGTCGGGGGCCTGTTAGCCTACGAAGTTGCCCGTCAGGCCGTCGATGGCGGCCAGGAAGTCGCCTGGCTGTGCCTTCTCGATTCTGGGTCACCGCCGATCGCGCCACTGCTGCGATCGCAGCTGACGGTGCGATGGAAGCTTCGCCGATTACGCCAACGGCCGACGCGTGAGCGGTGGGCCAAGTTCGCTGAGATCGCGCTCCGGGTGGTTTGCACTGGTGCGCTTCGGCAGGCCGGCTTCGACTTTGCTGGCGCCGCAGAGATCGCCTGCCGTTATCGGCAGCCCGGACATGGAGTGCCGATGGACTTGTTCATAAGCGAGGGCCCCGCAGCCGATGCAGAGGCGGATATGTTGGGTTGGGACGAATTCCACCGAGGAACGTTGACCGTGCATCGTCTTGCCGGTGACCATGCCACCATGCTGCAACTGCCCGCGGTGGAGCAGCTCGCACGGTCGATGCTCGAGTCATTAAGTAAAGCAAAAGCATCGAGACGCGTATGACGCTCCTTGGCAGCGAGCGCGCGATGACGCGCAGACTCAATCCGACATGGGGTTGGATGATCGGCGCGCCGGGCGCGAGCCTTGGGCCTGGGGCTGCCTTTGACTCTCGGAGACGGTGACGGCTCATGAGCGCTGTCCCGATGGAGTTGGTCGCCCGTATGGAAAGTCGCTGCTTCACTAGCGACAACACCGCCGGTGGTGCACCCGAGATCCTGGCAGCTGTTGTTGCGGCAGCATCCGGGCAGGCATCGCCCTATGGCACCGACAGTTGGACTTTGAGCGCACGGCGCCGCTTCAGCGAGATCTTTGATTGCGACGTCGATCTGCTCCCTGTTTGCACCGGCTCGGCGGCGAACGCATTGAGCTTGGCCGCGCTGACCCCACCGTGGGGCAGCGTGTTGTGCCACCGCGAGAGCCACATCAACAACGACGAGTGCGGCGCACCGGAGTTCTTTACAGGCGGCGCCAAACTTATTGCCCTGGGTGGGGAAAACGCCAAGATCGACGCCGACGAGCTGCAGGCCGCAGTGCACCGCAAGGTCGGAGACGTGCACAGTGTGCAACCCTCGGTGTTGAGCCTCACCCAGGCAACCGAG
>DATAZN010000211.1:0-3953 GCA_036272035.1 Mycobacterium sp.
AGCCCATCGACGTGGTCGTTGGTCATGGTTCGCTTGCTCTCGCGGCGTTTCCACACCTGGTCGAACAGGGTGGCGGCCGGATCATCCAATCGCCGGGAGCCGACAGCACGGGGGCGACCGTAACGATCACCACGGCTCAGGGTCGAACCATGGATCTCAGCTCTTGGGTAGAGACGACGGTCGCGGGAAGCCACGGCAACGAGACGTCATTGTCCGAGGAGCAGTTGCGGCGGCTCCAGCCCGGCATGTGGGGTCAGCCCCGACAGCTCACGACTGACCGTCAGAGTCAGGGATTGCCCGCTTAAGACAGATAGGTGCCTATTCGACCCATGATGACTGAGTGTGCTGCTGTGGAGCTTCTACCGTGTCGTCTGGCGGAGGGTGACCCCAACCGGCAACATTGGTGAGAATGCAGGCTGAGGAACCGGCGGCTGGCCCCGCCCATGGAGGGCTGGTCACGGCGGCGCCGCCACGCTGCTTGCTCGGAGTGACTCGGGAGATGTCATAGCAGAGAGGTGTCTGCGCAGCGCATCCAGCTGCGCATCCGGGGACTGCTCACGGGGGGAGACCCGCGCATAGCTATACAAGTGCGCGCTCATTCCCGGAACCGTCCCAGAAACCGGTGACAAGCCGTGGACACCACCACGGTTTTGGACACGAGTTACGGACGCGGCCGCCACGGCAGGTCGTGATCATGGTCGAGGTGTGCGAAAGGATCGTTTCGGACAGTGCGACCACCAGTTGTAGGAAATCCACAACCGGACGAGTGGTCTGGTGCTGTAGCGGACGGTGTGCGTGGCGAGGGGTCCGGGGCGGTTGTTCGAGCAGAGCGGGTCAGCGGCGGCGTTCGGCCTTATGACGGCACTGGGGTTTGCGATCGGAGTTGGGCACCGCCAGCTATGCGGGTCTGAACAGCGGTAGCCCCGCGGTGTTGTGGGGTGTAGACCGTAGGCGCAGCCCTGGACCCCGGCGGAGCAATGCTTGAAACCTGTGGATGACCTGGAGGGGCCGTACCCTCCCGGTGATCGTGAGGCTCTCAAGCAAGACCGGCGGGCCAACGCCGGTCGGAAGGGTACGACCCGTGCTCACCGTAGTTCCTGGAGCTGCCGAGGCTGATGAACCCCGCCGGGACGGCGGCTCGCTGATCGACGAGCTGGTCCGCGAGGGTGCCCGGCGGATGCTCGCCGAGGCCTTGCAGGCCGAGGTCGATGACCACATCGCCCGGTTCGTGGCCGAGCGTGACGAGCACGGCCGGCGGCTGGTGGTGCGCAACGGCAGCCACCAACCCCGCGAGGTTCTCACTGCGGCCGGCGTCGTGGAAGTGACCGCGCCGCGGGTGAACGACCGGCGCACCGACGCGCAGACCGGTGAGCGGGCCCGGTTCTCCTCGGCGATCCTGCCGCCGTGGTGCCGCAAGACCCCGAAGATCACCGAGGTGCTGCCGCTGCTCTACCTGCACGGGCTGTCCTCGGGTGACTTCGTGCCCGCGCTGGGGCAGTTCCTGGGTAGCTCGGCGGGTCTGTCCGGGCCGGTGATCACGAAGTTGACCGAGACCTGGAAGGCCGAGCAGCGCACCTTCGCCGCCCGGGATCTGTCCGGCGCGGACTACGTCTACCTGTGGGCCGACGGCATCCACGTCAACATCCGCCTCGAGGAGCACAAGCTGTGCCTGCTCGTGCTCATCGGCGTGCGCGCCGACGGCCGCAAAGAACTCGTCGCGCTGGCCGATGGCTACCGCGAGTCGGTCGAGTCGTGGGCGGATCTGCAGCGCGATTGTGCCCGGCGTGGGATGCGGGCACCCGTGCTCGCGGTCGGGGACGGCGCGCTCGGGTTCTGGGGTGCATTGCGCGAGGTGTTCCCCACGACGCGCGAGCAGAGATGCTGGTTCCATTATGCCGACGTTCGGATTATGCCGATCGCGGCGTGAAGTCGCTGGTAGTGGCGGTGACCGGGCTGGCGAGGTCGGCATAATCAGAGCGTCGACATAATGGATGTTATGCCGACGTCGGCATAAGTTCCACTTGATTAGGAATTCGTTCCGGATCGCGTCGAAGCGTGATTGGGACGCGCTGAAGAAGGACCTGAAACCGATTTACACAGCGGCGACGGCAACGGCGGCTCAGGTTGCTTTGGACGAGTTGGAAGAGACGTGGGGTGGTCGATACTCCGCGATGATCCGACTGTGGCGCAACGCGTGGGAGGAGTTCACGCCGTTTCTGGATTATGATCCCGAGATTAGGCGCGTGTTGTGCTCGACAAACGCGATTGAATCGCTCAACGCCCGGTATCGTAAGGCTGTGCGGACACGCGGTCACTTTCCCACGGAGCAAGCAGCGCTCAAGTGTCTCTACCTGGTCACTCGGTCGCTGGACCCGACCGGCAAGGGACAGGCACGGTGGACGATGACGTGGAAGCCGGCGTTCAACGCGTTCGCTAACACGTTCGGTGATCGCTGGCCGAGCGCCGAGAAGTACTAACCAGAACAGCCGAAAACATCGATCTTGTTACAGACCCCTTCTGAGCTCGCGCGTTGGCGTCAGGAACGAAGGGCACGAAGGCCGGTGCGGATTTCGCTGACCAGGATCTCGGGCTGTTCCAAGGCCGCGAAGTGCCCGCCCTTGTCGGCCTCGCCGTAGTGAATTAGATCGCTGTAGGTGTCTTCGATCCAGCTTCGTGGCAGGCGTGGGATGTCTCTCGGGAAGACGGTCACCGCGACCGGAAGCGTCAGCTTCGGGCCTGCGAAAGTGAGCGATTTGTTCTCCCAGTAGATGCGGCCCGACGACGCTGCGCTGTTGGTGAACCAGTAGAGGGATATCGCGTCGAGCATGTCGTCGATGCTCAGGGCGTCCTCGGCGAGTCCGTGGTTGTGGGTCTTGGACTGGAACTTCTCGTAGATCCAGGCTGCCTGACCAGCGGGCGAGTCCGCCAGGGCGAATCCGACAGTCTCCGGCTTCGTGCCCTGAAGGTGGTTCGCCCCACCGAGATCGCCGGTGTAGCGGGCGAGGGTCTCCACGGCGTAGCGCTGTTCGGGTGACAAGGTGTCGGGTATCTGTGCGGGAAAGGCGTACTGTGTGTTCAGATGAATTCCGAGAAGCCCTTCAGGTTGCATGGCCCCGAGGGCGGTGGTGACGACGGCACCCCAATCGCCGCCTTGCGCGGCCCATCTCGCGTAGCCGAGACGCTTCATCAGCTCCACCCACGCGCTTGCGATGCGCGATACAGTCCACCCGGTCTCCGTGGGCTTCTGGGAGAACCCGAACCCGGGCAGTGACGGGACGACGACGTCGAACGAATCGGCGGCGTCTCCTCCGAACGAAACCGGATCGGTCAGCGGGCCGATCAGCTTCAGGAACTCGACGATCGAGCCCGGCCATCCGTGCGTGAGTACCAGCGGCATCGCGTTGGGATTCTTTGACCTGACGTGGATGAAGTGAATGTCCAGCCCATCAATCTCGGTCAGGAATTGGGGGAAGCGATTGAGCTCGGACTCGAAGCGCCGCCAGCTGTAGCCGCGCTCCCAGTAGTCGACCAGAGATCTAGCGTTCTCAACGCGAACCCCTTGCGACCAGTCGCCCACCGTTTCCGGATCCGGCCATCGAGTTCTGGCCAGTCGCTGCTTCACGTCGGCGATCTCCGATTCCGAGATCGAGACGGTGAACGGGCGGACGAGGGCCGAGGTCTGCGGCGTCGGTGCGGTCATTGCCTTCTTCTCCTGAGCTTCGAAGCACAGTGCAACTCTCCGTTGCACACCGGTGTGCAATCTACTTCATTGCACACCGGTGTGCAATGATGATGTCGTGCCCACCGAGTCCCCCGTGTGCGCTCGATGAACGAGACACGCGATCGCATCCTCGACGTCGCCCTCGATGTGCTGGGAGAGAACCCCGACGCCGGAATGGGCGACATCGCCTCCGCTGCCGGCGTCGTCCGTCGCACGGTCTATGGCCATTTCC
>DATAZN010000212.1:0-4702 GCA_036272035.1 Mycobacterium sp.
CCCGTACCCGGATTGCCCCAACCCAACGTCATCGCCCCTGACCTCGTTGCACTGGCAAAACAACTCGCGTCTAGCTGACACTCGATACAGTTTCCGGTCATCCTGCGCCGCCACCGGAAATCCTGGCAGCCGACACCAGAATGATCAACTGGTCCGCTACATCATCTACACGGCGACCCCCGTGATGACCTCGATTTGCCCCCTATCTGACGAGCACAGTCGTCGGAGGCAACCTCATCAGCGCCGCCGAATAGTCTAGCCATCCAGCCGTGTTGGCCGCATTCGGCCGTGCCATCAGCTTTCCTGTCTACGATCAGCTTCGACACTAGATGCTCTGTCCCAGCACCCAACCCCAGGCACTTGGCCCTTAAACAGTAACTGGGTTGACGACCCCAGTATCGTGTGCCAAGATCAGGTCGCAACCAAGGACGGCGGCCTCCGGCGTTTATCAACGTGGCGGATGGAACTATGAAATAGTTTCGGGCACAGCTTAAAAGGACGGAACGGATGAGCAATAAAGATTTGGCCGCCGAATACTTCGACGCCGTCTGGAGCCAGCACTATAACCCGGAGAAAATTCGTCTGCTGGCCGACTCTGCCCTACTGTGGCGGTACCCGATGCACGGCGAGTTCCATGGCCCAGAGTCCGTCATCGCGATGCTGACGTCTTTCCGGGAGTCGTTGCCCGACTTGACGTTCTGGGCAACCGAGGAACTCCTTTCCGCCGGTGACTACGTGGTTGCCCGCTGGGAAGGTGGTGGGACCCACACCGGCAAAGCGCTGACCGAGCTGCCACACGGCGGCCCCATTCCGGCCGGCTCCGGGCGCAAGGTTTTCTTCAAGGGCATGTCACTGCTGAGGTTCCGCGATGGGAAGGTCATCGAGGATGTCGGGGAGGAGGGCGCCATCGACGCGCACCTGCAACTTGGCGCTGTCGTCACCAACGCACCCTCAGCCTGAGATACGGACAAGCGACGGCACGATTTCGCCTGCGACTAACCATCCACGCTCTGCCTTTCGCCCCAACGGCACGGTAGGGGCGCGTGGGAGTAAGGCATGCGACCGGGTTAACTAGCCCATCAACCGCGACGAAGGAGTTACGAGATGGCAGATAATAACGAGGTCGTCCTTATCGCCGAAGCAACAGCACTGCCGGGAAAGCGCGATGACTTACGGCACGCCTTTGACATCCTCGTTCCGCAAACGCGGGCAGAAGAAGGCGTCAACGCCTTCATCCTGCACGAAGCCCGCGACAAACCGGGTCATTTCATGCTTTACGAGGTGTACCGCGACCAAGCCGCTGTCGAAGCTCATTTCGCCACAGAGCATTTCAGGGCCATCGCCAAAGCCCTCGCTGAATTCGCCGAAGGTGGCGCACCGAGCCTCACCTACTACACCGAGACCGACAGTTAATAAACGGCATACAACAGCCAGCGCAGGTCGAGCCGTTACAAAATCCAGTTCGCAAAGTAGCGGTCCCGCTTCCCCCACGGCCGCCGCAGCACGCCCGCATTGTGCCGATTTCGGCGCGTTGCCGCCTGCATCTGGCGGTCAGCTAACCAAAGCGCCGGCGGAGTGTCCTCCGCCGGCGCCTGGGTCGAAGTAGACCCCCGCAAATCCGGTTGTGCCCGTCAGGGTCCAGTCCCGTCAGTGTTTCAACCGACAGGCCGTGGGTTGTCCAACATCGACTGCTTCAACGAGATGACCTACGCCATGGCCGGGCTAGGACCTCCCGCCGCCGGCACCGCCGCCGCGCCTGCCGCCACCGGCACCGCCGCCAGCGAACGTAGCTTCTCCACAGCTGAATTCACTCATGCTTTGTCCTTTCGAAGGTGTCTGCGTCATCTCACGATGAGGCGATATCAGGGTGGCGAAAGATTTCGACCCAAATTGGGGTACACCACCCAGTGGTAATACTTGTCGACACGGCCACAGGTGTCAATGGTGGTCGACGAGCACGTCCGCGGACGTATCCACCCATGCCTGGAATGTTTGTCGCGATCAAGGACATGATTCGGCTGCGGTTAGCCACGATCATCACCGGAGGCACCGTCGCGCAGAACGCGACTTCGTAGGCTTTCACGGCAGTTCGAGCTTGTTCGGCAGTCGTTTGCGGATTGGCGGCCGGCGTGGCTAGCCATCGTATGTGCGCAGCTGCCGCAGCAGCCATCGAGTTCACAGCCTGACCGCGCCATGCCTCGGCGGTGAGGTTCGCAATATGGTCGCTGTAACGTGCCGCGGCCGAATGCAATTCGCTCGCCAACATGTCCCATGCCGCCGCGGCGGCCAGCATGGGCGTAGAGCCTGGCCGCGAATACGTGGCGGACAGTGCACACGGTCTATATTGGTGCGCTGAACCCACTTGATTGGTGATGCGTGCCGAAGTCTCTGTCGCAGTGGCGATCAGTCGTGACGGGCTGCCTGCTGGGCGAGCTGGACACGGGAGGTCAGGTCGAGTTTGGCGTAGATGTGTGCGAGGTGGGTTGACACGGTGCGGGGCGATACCAAGAGGCGGGTGGCGATGTCCTTGGTAGCCAGACCTTCGCTGACCAGGCGTACGACGTCACTATCCCGGCCCTAGTCCTCGCGGGCGACCACGACCGCGTCGAGCCGCCTGCCGCCCTGGCTGAGCACCTGCTGCCCCTCATCCCTCACACCACGTGGTACCCGATCTCATGCTCCGACTTCAAGAAGGGGAAAGGCCAGGACGGCTTGACATTTCCGACCATGCCAAAGGAATCGGTGTAGTGATAGAGCACAGACGGCTCACTATCTGCAGCAGTCATCACCAGAGAACATATGCCATTTAGCGAACGAAGTTCGTCAGCTCGTCGGGTGCGGGTGGCAGCATTGTCGGGATCGACCTCGAAGTAGCCAGGAGCCCGACAACCTTGTTTATTTGCCGCCCACCGCAACCGGAACAGCCGAGCCGGCGGGGTCGATGTGCGCTACCCCATCCTTTTGTCTCGGGCGTCTCTTCCTGGACCGTTGGAACCGATCGCGACCGGCATCGCCTCATCGATTAGGTCGCGCAATGCCTGGGCGAGTTGCTCAGCGGCGTCACTCATCGCTGGCGTCCGGGTTCGTCAGTGCGTTGAAACCCGTTGCGGTCCAGCCATTCCAAGACGTCAGACCACCGGTATAGCACCCGAGCGCCGCGCTTAATGAACTTCGGGCCGCTGCCCTTATAAGCTCATCAGCATCGCAGCCAATCGGGTGAATTTCCCGGGGCACTACGCAACATCGTTCCTCGCGCTAGACAACTGCCTCCGCCAAAGCCTCCCTGTCTGCGAGGAAAGGCATGGGCAGATAACGCGAGGTCAGCAACGACTCCATCGCGCTGCTCGGGATCGGTCGCGACAGCAGAAAACCTTGCGCCCGGTGGCATCCATGGTGCATCAAGGTCCGTGCGGCAGCCGGGGTTTCGACCCCCTCGGCAACTAGTTGGAGATCGAACGCCTCAGCAAGCCCGATGATTGCGCGGACGATCGCCAGATCATTGGCGTTGGTGTCTATGTCACGCACGAATCCTCTGTCGATCTTGAGCATATCGATTGGAAGTGATTTCAGGTGCGACAAGACGGCGTAGCCGGTGCCGAAGTCGTCGATGGCGATCTGGACCCCGACTTCCTTCAACTCCGCGAGGGTTCGCTGAGTGCTTTCGATGTCGTGAACCATTGCGCGCTCGGTGATCTCCAGGCACAGTGAGCCGGCGTCGATGCCAAACTCTTCGATGGTGTCGGCAACATTGCGGACGAAACCGCGGGCGGCCAGTTCCAGAGGCGACACATTGATGCGCAATACCGCGATCTGTCCCACGCCCCGTGATCGCCATAGGCTGAATTCGGCGCAGGCGTGTCGCAGGACCCACCGGCCCAGTTCCCCGGCGAGGTCCATTGATTCGGCTATACCGATGAACGAATCCGGTAGCAGCAGCCCTCGCGTCGGGTGCCGCCAACGGACGAGCGCCTCGGCCGCGACGATGGCGCCGCTCCGCAAGTCGACCTCGGGCAGATAGTGGAGCAGCAGCGCTTGGCTGTCGATGTCGCCCTGAAGGTGGAGTTCAATGTCGTTGCGGAAAAGCCTCTTGAGGGAAATGTCATCATGGGCCACCGTGACCTGGTTACCGCCCGCGCGCTTGGCCGCCATGACGGCTTCATCGGCGCGATGAAGTAAATCGGTGCCGTCGTCACGTCCCGGCACCCCGACTGCCACCCCGATACTGACAGTGCGGGTGATCGTATGACCGCATATCGACAGGCGTTCCCGCACTGTCGTAAGCAGCTGATCAGCAAACAATTCCGCGGTATCGATTGGCATCGGCCGATCCGGAACGACGACGAACTCGTCCCCGCCCAGCCGAGCGATCATGCTCGGGTTTCCGGCGGACGTACGAAGCCGCTCGGCAAATATCTGGATGAACCAATCGCCGACGGTATGGCCGAAGCAATCGTTGATCGCCTTCAGCCGGTCGAGGTCGAAATACAACATGGAGACAGGTCCGGGCTGTCCCGCTGCGAGTCTGTCGGCAAGGTGCGCAACAAGCGCTCGACGATTGCGCAAACCGGTCAGATCGTCATGATCGGCGAGATAGCGAAGCTTTTGTTCAGCGGCGGTGCGGGCCTGTACCCCTGCAAACATGCACGCGACTGCCTCGAGCGTACTGATCACTTCCGGCTTCCACTTCCTGCCACCGAATTTG
>DATAZN010000213.1:0-11372 GCA_036272035.1 Mycobacterium sp.
AAAACGCGCACCGCCGACCCCATCCCCAGCACCTGACGGGCCATCCAGTCTTCCGAGGCATAGGTCATGGCCGCCTCGCAGTAGCCGTCGGGCAGTTCGCGGAGCAGACGCATCGGGTAGTACTCGAACATCCACGAGGCCTCGGGCGCCAGCTGCAGTGTCGCCGACGGCAGCGACGGGTCGGCGTCGAACAACGACGTGTCCGGCGGCGTCTGGAGCGCGGGTTCCGGTGGCGCAGAGTGCTCGTCGAGCACGCTGGCGTCGACGATGCGGTCGAACCGGAACAGCCGCACGCCCTCGGCTTCCCGCGACCACGCTTCCAGGTAGCTCTGATCGCCGACCAGCACGATCCGAATCGGGTCGACGATCCGGGTGGACAGCGTGTCGTGCGAGGCGGCGTAGTAGTCGATGCTCAGCGCCCGGCGGTCCCGGACCGCCGCGCGCACCGCGGCGGCGGCCTGACTCTCGACGGGTGCGGGTTCGTCGACCGCGGCGACGTCGTTTCCGTGTCCGGCGGCTCCGGCCGCGGCTTCGATTTTGGCGATCGCGCTACGCGCCGCCTCCGGATCGACTACCCCGGGGATGTCGGCCAGTGCGCGCAACGCCACCAGCAGGCTGGTGGCCTCAGGCGAGGTGAGCTGCAGCGGCGTGTCCATCCCCGCCGAGAACGTCACCTCGACGGTGTCACCGGTGAATTCGAAGTCGATCAGGTCGCCCGGGCCGTAGCCGGGCAGGCCGCACAGCCACAGCTGGTCGAGGTCCTCCCCCAGCTGCTTGACCGAAACGCCCAGGTCAGATGCGGCCTGGGCACGGGTGACCCGCGGGTTGGCCTGGAAGTACGGCACCATGTTCAGCAACCGCACCAGGCGCGTGGACACGGGAGTCATCGGCGCCGCTCTCCCCCGCAAGCGGGAGGTGCCCCCACCTCATCGCTTCGTCCCCCGCAAGCGGGAGGTGCCCCCACTGCATCGTCGCCGGCGCGCGTCATGGCACCCCTTCTCCAGCGTGGGCGCGCAACCGGCTCAGCACCTCGTCGCGCAACGAGTCCGGTTCCAGCACCACAGCGTCGGGGCCGTATCCGGCGATGTCGCGCGCCACCCGACCGGTAGTTCCGATGTCGAGTTCGATGACGTCGCCGTCGCGCCCGTTCACCTGCCGAGAACCCAGCGATGCCCCGGAGCGCCGCAGCGCAGTTGCCCGCCCGTCGGCGACCCAGACCTGAGCCCGCACGCCCGTCGGTGGGTCACCGACGGCGTTGGCCACGATCTCGCGCAGGTCGGCATCCACGGGCCGGGTGACGGCACCGGCGGGACCGATCGGTGTTACCTCGTCGCCGATCCTGGACAGCCGGAAGGTGCGGGTGGCACCGCGGTCACGGTCGTGCCCGACGAGATACCAGCGGCCCTTCTCGGTCACCACGCCCCACGGTTCGACCGTGCGCACGGTGTATGGATCCGTGCGGGACGGCCGGTGCGGAAACTGCACGGCCTGCCCGGCGTCGATCGCCGAGAGCAGTAGTCCTAGAACGTCTTCCGATCCACGTAGTCCCACGCGTCCGGCCGGCGACGCGATGGCAATCGGCGCGAGCGGGTCGACGTCGACGCCCGCGGCGCGCAGCTTGAGCAGCGCACCCTGGGTGGCGGTGATCAATTCCGGCGACTCCCACAGCTGGGTGGCCACGGCGACTGCAGCGGCCTCGTCACCGGTCAGCTCGACCGCGGGCAGCGCATATGCGTCGCGATTGATCCGGTAGCCCTCGATCGGATCGAACGACGACACCCGGCCGGTTTCCAGCGGGATGCCCAGATCACGCAGCTCATTTTTGTCACGCTCGAACATTCGCGAGAACGCTTCGTCGCTGGCGCTGTCCGCATATCCAGCCACGCTGGACCGGATTTTCTCCGCGGTGATGTAGCTACGGGTGGACAACAGTGCGATGACCAGGTTCATCAATCTTTCGACTTTGGAAACCGCCACCCGCACCACCCTAATTGCCGGAATCTCCCGCGGAATTCACCCGGTTCATCCCCGATGTGCCCCGGACTGCATCGTCGTCGGGCCTACATGCTGGCGATCAGCCTCTTGACCCGCTCGTCGACCGACCGGAACGGATCCTTACACAGCACGGTCCGCTGAGCCTGATCGTTGAGCTTGAGGTGCACCCAGTCGACGGTGAAATCGCGGCCTGCGGCCTGGGCGGCGCTGATGAACTCGCCGCGCAACCGTGCCCGGGTGGTCTGCGGCGGCTGATCCACCGCGGCGTCGATCTCCTCGTCGGTGGTGATGCGCGTCGCGAGACCTTTGCGCTGCAGCAGATCGAAGACGCCGCGGCCGCGCTTGATGTCGTGGTACGCCAGGTCGAGTTGGGCGATCTTCGGGTCGGACAACTCCATGTCGTAGCGATCCTGGTAGCGCTCGAACAGCTTGCGCTTGATCACCCAGTCGATCTCGGTGTCGACCTTGGCGAAGTCCTGGCTCTCCACCGCGTCGAGCTGGCGGCCCCACAGATCGACGACCTGCTCGATCTGTGGGTTGGACTCGCGGGTCTGCAGATGCTCGACGGCGCGCGCGTAGTACTCGCGCTGGATATCCAGCGCACTGGCCTGACGCCCGCCGGCCAGTCGCACCGGCCGCCGACCGGTGACGTCGTGACTGACCTCGCGGATGGCGCGGATCGGGTTGTCCAGCGAAAAGTCCCGGAACGCCACGCCGGCTTCGATCATTTCCAGCACCAATGACGCCGTGCCCACCTTGAGCATGGTGGTGGACTCGCACATGTTGGAGTCGCCGACGATCACGTGCAGGCGCCGATACTTCTCGGCGTCGGCGTGCGGCTCGTCGCGGGTGTTGATGATCGGGCGGCTACGCGTGGTAGCCGAGGAGACGCCTTCCCAGATGTGCTCGGCGCGCTGCGACAGGCAGAAGGTCGCGGCCTTCGGGGTCTGCAGCACCTTGCCGGCGCCGCAGATCAGCTGGCGAGTGACCAGGAAGGGCAACAGCACATCGGAGATCCGGGAGAACTCGCCGGCCCGCACGATGAGGTAATTCTCGTGGCAGCCGTAGGAGTTGCCCGCCGAGTCGGTGTTGTTCTTGAACAGGTAGATGTCGCCGCCGATGCCCTCATCGGCCAACCGCTGCTCGGCGTCGATCAGCAGGTCTTCGAGCACCCGCTCGCCCGCGCGGTCGTGGGTGACCAGCTGTACCAGGCTGTCGCATTCGGCGGTGGCGTACTCCGGATGGCTGCCGACGTCCAGGTAAAGCCGTGCGCCGTTGCGCAGGAAAACATTGGAGCTGCGACCCCAGGAGACCACCCGTCGAAACAGGTAGCGGGCTACTTCGTCGGGCGACAAACGGCGATGACCGTGGAAAGTGCAGGTAACACCGAATTCGGTTTCGATGCCCATGATTCGTCGCTGCACAATTCGAGCGTACTGGGTGAACCCGCAACTGGTGTGTAACCCCCGCCGATGGGTCGGCGACGAGGCCACAGGAGCCCACGTCGACTCCGGCCGCGGGAATGCTGACAACACGAAAGCGACTGCTGTCGACGCCGGTTCACGCCTTGGCAGGTTCTGGCGCTTCGCCGAACCGGCTCAACGCCAGGGTCGCCAAGACGGCTACCACGAACCCGACCACCACCAGCCAGCCCAGGCCTGCACGGGTCTGGTCACCCAGCCACGCCACCCCGACCAGCGCCGGGCCAACCGTCTCGCCGACGACCATCCCGGCGACCGCGGTGGTCACCGATCCGCGACTCAAAGCGGAAGTGAGCAGCAGAAAGCCCGCCAACCCGCCGGCGATCAGCGCGTAGACGGCGGGATTCGTATAGAACGCGGCCTTGGTCAGATCGATCGAATCGATCAAGCGGACGGCGATCTCGACGACGCCGAAGCCCGCCCCGGCCCCCAAACCCAGGACCAGGGCGCGGGTGCGGTCGCTCAGCCGGCCCGCGGCCGCGCCGGCGGTGAACACCACGGCGACGATCACCAGCAGGGCCCAGCCCAGCTGGGGTGGGCCGTGCCCGGACCCCTCCGGACCGGCGGCAAGGCCGAGCATTGCCAGGCTGGCGCACACCACGGCCACGGCGGCCCACTCGACCCGTGACAACCGGGTGGACAGCACCGATGACGCCACGATCGCGGTGACGGCCAACGACCCGGCGATCGCGGCGGCGACGACGTAGATCGGCACCAACCGCAGCGCCGCAACTTGTAGGAGAAAGCCCAGGCCGTCGAGCCCGATGCCCACCAAGTAGCGCCACTGCCGCAACGCCCGCAGGAGCAGTGCCGCGTCGACTCCGGAATCGCTGTCGCCGGCATCCACCGATCGAGTCGCCGCGGCCTGCAGCACCGTCGCGGTGCCGTAACACACCGAGCAGCCCAGCGCGAGCAGCAAGCCAATCAGCACGAGTCAGAGCCTATTTCGACGATTCCTCCGCCGAATCGTCGTCCGACGACTCGGCGTCGTTAGGTTCAGGTAGCAGCCGCTCCAGCGCGGCACCGGTGATCCGCCGGAATGCTCGCCGCGGCCGGTTGATGTCGAGGATGGCTACCTCCAGCGTCGTGACGTCCAGTGTGTTGTCGTCGCCGTTGCCGCTGCCGGCCTTCAAGGCGTTGACCGCGATGTGCACCGCGTCGGCCAAATTGGCGTTCTCAGCGTACGAGTCCTTGAGTGCGTTGGCGATCGGCTCGGTGGTCCCGCCCATCACCACGAAATGCGGCTCGTCGGCGATCGACCCGTCGTAGGTGATCCGGTACAGCTCAGGAGCTTTGGTCTCGCCGTAGTGAGCAACTTCGGCGACGCACAGCTCAACCTCATAGGGTTTGGCCTGTTCGGTGAAGATGGTGCCCAGCGTCTGCGCGTACACGTTGGCCAGCTGCCGTCCGGTCACGTCGCGGCGATCGTAGGCGTAGCCGCGGGTGTCGGCGAACTGAATTCCGCCGCGGCGCAGATTGTCGAACTCGTTGAACTTGCCGGCGGCGGCGAAACCGACTCGGTCGTAGAGTTCGCTGATTTTCTGCAGCGATCGCGACGGGTTCTCCGCGACGAACAGCACACCACCGGAAAAAACCAGTGCGACGACACTGCGGCCCCGCGCAATACCCTTGCGCGCGAGCTCGCTTCGCTCGCGCATCGCCTGCTCGGGCGAGATGAAGTACGGAAAACTCATGAATCACTTCCCGCACGGTCGGCGTCCGGTCCGAAAGTATCTGCACGGGACCGCCTTTCGATGACCTCCCGCGCCAGCTCGGCGATGCGTGGCTCGGCCACGTTTGACGCGCCGTCGGCGCCGATCGTGACCGCGGTCGGGTAGATCCCGCGGACCAGGTCGGGCCCGCCAGTGGCCGAATCGTCATCGGCCGCGTCATACAGTGCCTCGACGGCGACTCGTAGCGCCGAATCAGCGTCCGTCACTTGCGAATACAATTTCTTGATCGATGATTTCGCGAATATCGATCCCGAACCGACCGACTGGTAGCCCTCTTCTTCCAGGTTCCAGCCGCCTGCCGCGTCGAAGGAGACGATGCGACCCGCCTTCTGCGAGTCAGGTTCGTCGATGTCGAAACCGGCCAGCAGCGGCAGAGCCACCAGACCCTGCATCGCCGCAGCGAGGTTGCCGCGCACCATGATCGCCAGCCGGTTCACCTTGCCCGCGAAGGTAAGTGGCACGCCTTCCAGCTTTTCGTAGTGCTCGAGTTCGACGGCGTAGAGCCGGGCGAATTCGACGGCGATCGCCGCGGTGCCGGCGATCCCAGTCGCGGTGTAGTCATCGGTGATGTACACCTTCTGTACATCGCGACCCGCGATCATGTTGCCCTGCGTCGAGCGCCGGTCGCCGGCCAGCAGCGCTCCACCCGGGTACTTCAGCGCGACGATCGTCGTTCCGTGCGGCAGCTGAGAACTCGGCGTGATCGCGTCTGCGCTACCGATGCCCGCGGGCAGCAGTTCAGGCGCCTCACGGCGCAAATAATCAGTGAATGAGGAAAGGCCGCCGGAGGCGGTTCCGGGAAGTGCAGAGTTGGTGGCCAGGCGATCGCGGTTGGGCCAGGTCACTGTCCGCCCTTTTGGACGTATGCGCGGACAAAGTCTTCGGCGTTCTCTTCCAGAACATCGTCGATCTCATCCAGCAGGTCGTCGGTCTCCTCGGTCAGCTTCTCGCGACGCTCCTGGCCCGCGGCCGTGCTGGCAGTGGGGTCGTCGTCATCGCCGCCGCCACCGCCGCGCTTGGTCTGCTCCTGGGCCATCGCTGCCTCCTGCATCGTCATCGGGCGTGAAACACGCCCGTTGTTCTCCACCCTACCGGTCAATAGCGTTATTGCTCAGGCGAAAGCCCGGTGTCCGGCCGCTCAGGTGGTCAGCTGCTCTACCAGCTCGACCGCGCTGTCCACCGAATCCAGCAGCGCCCCGACGTGCGCTTTGCTGCCGCGCAGCGGCTCCAGCGTTGGAATTCGGACCAGCGAATCGCCACCCAGATCGAAAATCACCGAGTCCCAGCTGGCCGCCGCGATGTCGGCGCCGAAGCGGCGCAGGCATTCCCCGCGGAAGTAGGCCCGGGTGTCGGTGGGCGGGTTGTCGACCGCGTCGATCACTTGCTGCTCGGTGACCAGACGTTTCATCGAACCGCGCGCGACCAGCCGGTTGTACAGACCTTTGTCCAGCCGGACGTCGGAGTACTGCAGGTCGACGAGGTGCAGCCGGGGAGCCGACCAACTCAGGTTCTCCCGGTGCCGGAAGCCTTCCAGGAGTCGCAGCTTGGCCGGCCAGTCCAGCAGCTCGGCGCACTCCATCGGGTCGCGCTCGAGCTGATCGAGCACGTGCGCCCAGGTCTCCACGATGTGGGCCGCGCGCGCGTCGTGGTCGCGGCCGTCGACCAGCTTCGCCGCCCGGTCCAGGTAAATCCGTTGCAGCGCAAGGGCAGTCAGCTCGCGACCATCGGCCAGGGCGACGGTGGCACGCAGCGACGGGTCACGGCTGACCGCGTGCACGGCGTGCACCGGCCGGGCCAGCGCCAAGTCGCTGAGGTCGATTCCGTGCGCCGGACCGTCCTCGATCAGGTCGAGCACCAGCGCGGTGGTACCGAGCTTGAGATAGGTCGACGTCTCAGAGAGGTTGGCGTCGCCGATGATGACGTGCAGCCGCCGGTAGCGGTCGGCGTCGGCGTGCGGCTCGTCGCGGGTATTGATGATGCCGCGCTTCAGCGTGGTCTCCAGCCCGACCTCGACCTCGATGTAGTCGGACCGCTGCGAGAGCTGGAAGCCCGGCTCGTCGCCGGACGGCCCGATGCCGACCCGGCCGGAGCCGGTGACCACCTGGCGGGACACCAGAAACGGGGTCAGCCCGGCGATGACGGACGAGAACGGCGTCTGCCGGCTCATCAGGTAGTTCTCGTGCGAGCCGTAGGACGCGCCCTTGCCGTCGACGTTGTTCTTGTACAGCTGCAGCTTGGCGGCACCTGGCACGCTCGCGACGTGCCGGGCGGCGGCCTCCATCACCCGCTCCCCGGCCTTGTCCCAGACCACCGCGTCCAACGGGTCGGCGCATTCGGGGGCGGCGTATTCGGGGTGAGCGTGGTCGACGTAGAGCCGCGCGCCGTTGGTCAGAATCATGTTGGCGGCGCCGACCTCGTCGGCGTCGACCACCGGGGGCGGACCGGCGGAGCGGCTCAGGTCGAAACCGCGCGCGTCGCGCAGCGGCGACTCCACCTCGTAGTCCCAGCGGGTGCGTTTGGCGCGCTGAATGCCGGCGGCCGCCGCGTAAGCCAGCACCGCCTGCGTCGAGGTCAGGATCGGGTTGGCGGTCGGGTCCGACGGCGACGAGATGCCGTACTCGACCTCCGTTCCGATAATCCGTTGCATGCTCTAAAGCCTAGGCGCGGCGACGATGCGGGCCGAGGTCGACCCGAGATTGGAGCTCTCAGCGATTACACGGTGATCCCGGCAAATACCCAGCGTGTGGGTTATCGTTGGCGCGTCGGGGTGCGTGGAGGACATGTTTGATCGAGCCTGTGCTGAACAAACCGGGGTCGATTCCGGTGCCGAATAGCCACGTCGCTCCCGCAGCCGATAGGCACTGGTTGTCGCTGCTGCTGATCGAGGACGACCGCGGTGATGCGGTGCTGGTCGAGGAAATGATCGCAGACTCCGGCGCCGATATCCGGGTGGAGTGGGCGCCGTCGATGGCGCACGCCGAGGGTGTCCTCGCCCGCGAGCGCCCGGATTGCGTCCTGCTGGACCTGCATCTGCCCGACGCCACCGGGTCCGATGGCATCGCCCGCGTCACCGAGTGGGATGCCACGCTTCCGGTTGTCGTGCTAACGGAATTGAATGACGAACAATTCGGGGTGTCGGCGGTCGCCAGCGGTGCGCAGGACTACTTGGTCAAGGGGCGGGTCGAACCCGACATGCTCCGGCGGACCCTGCTGTATGCAATCGAACGTAAGCGTGCCGAGCTCATTGCAGTGGAGTTGCATGCGAGCGATCTACGGGCCCGGGAAAATGCGCGGCTGGAACGTGGTCTGCTGCCCTCCCCACTGCTGCTCGAGGGCTCGGAAGTAAAGGTAGTGACCCGATACCGACCCAGCCGCACCCACGCGCTACTGGGTGGAGACTTCTACGATGTCGTGCAAACGCCGGACCGGACCGTGCACATCGTTATCGGTGATGTCGCGGGGCATGGGCCTGACGAAGCGGCGTTGGGGGTGGCACTGCGGATCGCATGGCGCACATTGACGTTGAGTGGCATTCACGGTGACGCTGCGATGCGGCAGCTCGAACAGATCCTTCACGCTGAAAGCTCAGGCCGAACCATTTTCGCGACGATGTTCAGCTTGGCAGTCAGTCCCGACAGTCCGCGGGTCATAACGGTCCGCGCCGGTCATCCCGGCATGCTGGTGCACGGCCTCGGCACCGTGGATTGGGCCGAGCCGCCGGCCGGCCCCGCTTTGGGATTCGCCGGTGACGGTTGGCCGGAGCATGCAATGGAACTCCCCGAAGGCGGCGGTCTGGTGCTACTAACCGACGGACTGTTCGAGGGGCATTCTGGTCGCGGTGCCGAACGCCTCGGCGAGGACGGTTTGCTGGAATTGGCCCGGTCGCTGGCGGCGCTGCCCGGCCCGGAGTTCGTCGACGCGCTCATCGACCAGGCCGAGGCTCGGGCCCAAACGCATGGCGGGTTCAGCGACGACGTCGCCGTGGTGCGGGTAGAGCGCAGCGTCCGGTGACGATGGGACCGACGGGGCAGGCGGACACCACCACGGACGGCCCGCAGCTGGCATCGCGACTGACGGTCGCGGGCTGGCAGACCGTGGTGTTGTCGGTCATGGGAACGGTGGTGCTGGCCGGCACAGCCGCAAGTGCGGTGCTGTTGCACCGCACCGACGCAGTGACGCGTGGGTTGACCGAGGACATTCAGCCTGCGCGTGTGTCGGCGTATCAGTTGCAGGGCGCGTTGCGTGACCAGGAGACCGCCCTGCGCGGCTATGTGATTGCCGCCGACCGGCGGTTCCTCGCCCCTTACGTCGAAGGACAACGCGTCGAACAGCAGGCGGCCGAGGACATCACCGCGCGCCTCGGTGACCGGGTCGACCTGATCGCCGACTTGACCGCGATCGAGCGCGCCGGCGCCGCGTGGCGTCGCGCGTATGCGCAGCCGTTGATCAGCAGCGTGATCCCGGGCGAGCCGAATGTCGTGAACGCCGCGACCGCCGACCGCGGGAAGGCCGAGTTCGACCGCATCCGGGTGCTGTTCGGTACCCAGAACGCCGATCTGGCAGCGGCGCGGACCGTCGCGGTCAAGGAGCTGGATGCGATGCGCAGCTGGCGTGACCGGATCCTGATCGCCATGGTGGCAGTGTTCATCGCCGGGGCGCTCCTGCTGGGGTTGTTGATGCGACGCGCGGTGACCCGTCCCCTGGCGGTGCTCGCCGCTTCGTGCCGGCGGATCGCGGGGGGCGACTTCGCCCATGGCATCGTCGTGCGGGGTTCCAAAGATATCCGCGCGATCGCGGGCGACGTAGAGAACATGCGGGGGCAAATCGTGACGGAGCTGGACATGTCCCGATCGGACCGGGCTCGTCTGGCGAGGCAAACGGAGGTGCTAGACGCACAGGCGGTCGAGCTGCGCAGATCCAACGCCGAGCTCGAGCAGTTCGCCTACGTAGCCTCCCATGACCTCCAGGAACCGCTGCGCAAAGTGGCATCGTTTTGCCAGTTGCTCGAACAACGCTACGGCAGCGCGCTCGATGAACGCGGTATCGAATACATCGGATTCGCTGTCGACGGCGCCAAACGCATGCAGGTGCTCATTAACGATCTGCTCACCTTTTCCCGGGTTGGTCGACTCAATGTCACTCGCGCCACGGTTGACCTTGACGCCACCTTGGAAACCGCTCTGGGCAATCTGGCCGCGGCGATCGAGGAGTCCAAGGCCCAGATCGTGCGGCGCGGTGGTCCGCTTCCTCAGGTCATAGGCGACGCCACCCTTGTGACGATGCTGTGGCAGAACCTGATCGGCAACGCGGTCAAGTTCCGACGCGAGGATCGCGTGCCCCACGTCGTGATCGACTGCGAACGCGGCATCGGTGATCACGACGGCCATTGGATGTTCAGCGTGACGGACAACGGCATCGGCATCGCTCCCGAGTTCGCGGAGAAAGTGTTTGTGATCTTCCAGCGTCTGCACGGCCGGGATGCTTACACCGGAACTGGTATCGGGCTGGCGGTCTGTAAGAAAATCGTCGAGCTGCACGGCGGTACCATCGGTATCGACACCAGCAACAGCAGCGGCTCTCGATTCTGGTTCACCTTGCCTATTGCTGCCGACCGCGACGAGACACCCGTCGGCGCAACCGAAGGAGCCCAACGATGACGCCGGCTGGTCGCCCAATCGAGGTCCTGCTTATCGAAGATGATCCCGGAGACGTGCTGATCACTCGGGAAGCCTTCGAACACCACAAGATTCACAACACCTTGCGTGTTGCGCGCGACGGTCAGGAAGGCCTCGACTATCTCTACCAACGTGGATCTCACAAGGGCGCGACCCTGCCGGACCTGATCCTGCTCGACTTGAACCTGCCGAAATACGACGGCCACCAACTGCTTGAAAAGATCAAATCCGATCCGGAGTTGTGCCACATCCCCGTTATTGTCCTGACCACCTCGGCCGCTGAGGAAGACATTCTACGCAGCTACCGACTCCATGCGAACGCGTACGTCACCAAACCCGTTGGCTTCGAACAATTCATGAACGTCATTCGCCAGATCGACGAGTTCTTCGTCCAAGTCGTATGCCTCCCACGCCGCTGATCCGCCTTGTGTCGGTTGACGCAGGTGAAAGAAGTGTTACCTTCACCTGGTGTCTGCCGAACCCATCAC
>DATAZN010000214.1:0-4914 GCA_036272035.1 Mycobacterium sp.
CGCCTTCTGCGCCTGCGGGTCGATCGTGGTGGTGACCTGCAGGCCCTGGGTGTTCAGCGTCTGCTCGTCGATGTTGAACAGCTCGAGCAGTTCTTTGGTGACCTGTCGCTGGATCAGCCCGTTGGGCCCGGTGGTCTGGTCCTTCGCGCGAGCCTGCTCAGGTGGCACAGTCGGCGGGAAATGCTGTGCTGCACGGTCTGTCGGCGACAGCGCCTTGGTGTCGACCATCCCGTCGAGCACCCAGTTCCACCGGCCCGTGGCGCCCTCGAGATTCAGCGCGGGGTCCAGCGTCGACGGGCGCTGGATCAGCGCGGCCAGCAGTGCGCCGTCGGCGACCGTGAGTTGCTCGACGGGTTTGTCGAAGTAGGCCCGCGACGCCGCTGAGATCCCGTAGGCGCCCCGGCCGAAGTAGATGATGTTCAGATAGGCCTGCAGCACCTCGTCTTTGGACCACTCCCCCGACATCTTGGTGGCGATGACGAGTTCCTTGGCCTTGCGGACCAGGCCGCCGACGCCGGCGCGCTGGGCGCCCACCAACGCGTTCTTGACGTACTGCTGGGTGATCGTCGAACCGCCCTGTGTGTCACCGCCGAAGATGTTGTTCTTGAACGCGCGCGCGAACCCGGTGAATGAGAAGCCCGGATTGGAGTAGAAGTTACGGTCCTCGGCCGCGATCACCGCCTGGCGCACATTCACCGGCACCTGATCGATGTTGACGTCCACCCGATTACCTTCGGGAGGAACGATTTTCGCCAGCTCGGACCCATCGCTGGCCAGAATCGTCGACACCTGGTTGGTGCGGATGTCGCCGGGCTTGGGAATGTCGACGATGAAGTAGGCCATCGCGAACGTGACGATCGGCAGCAGCAGGATCACCACGGCGCTGACGTAGACCCCGCGACGGACCCACGTCCAGTTGATGTGGTGCAGCCAGTCCCAGTCGAGTCGCTGGGCCCAGCCCGGCAGCGGAGGCTTCCGCCTCGGCGGGCCCGGCGGACGGCCGCTAGGTGGTCGGCCGCTAGGTGGTCCACCAGTCGGCGGCCCACCCGACGACCCACCCGCGGGCTTCTCCTGACGCCGGGACGTCTTGCTGTCGAGTGCGGCCGAAGCCCTATCGAGCGAGTCGCGCGAATCCGAGGACCGCGACGATGGCCGATCGTCCAGCGCAGCCTTCACCGCCTCGATCGGATCCCGAAAGCGATTCGGCGCATCGTCTCTGACCGGGGGCAGGATCGTGGTCAGCCGGTCGTCGGGCGGAACCGCGGGCCGCCGGGAAGGTTGCCGCGGCGGACCGGACGCGGGCGTAAGACCGGCATCGGCCCCTGACCCGTTCGGGTTGTCAGCGGACGACTGGTCTTGCTGCCCTTCGTTATTCACTGGCCGTGCGGGCGCCATCGCGCGCCGTCCGGGTGCTGCGCGGCTTCCGCGGCGGACGAGCCGTGCGTGTCGCGCCGAGCACATACGACTTGACCAGGTGATTCCAACTGCAGGTTCGACATACCTCTACCACGTGTACGGAGAACTCTTCGAACCGCGAGGCTAGCAAGACCAGTTCTTCGGCGGTCCGCGCAGACCCGGACACCGCGCCGAGGTGGTCGCCGAACACCCACGACACCAGCGTCAGTTGCTCTTTGCGGCAGATCGGGCACATGACGGAGCTCACTTTGCCGTGGAACTTGGCCGCGCGCAGCAGGTAGGGGTTGGCGTCACACACCTCGGAGACACCGGTTCGGCCGGAGTAGACCTCGGCCAGCAGTGAGCGGCGCCGAAGCGCGTAATCCACTACCTGTCGCTGCAATCGCACGAAGACCAGAGTACGTCCGCGGCACCGATGCCGAGAGGTAGGTCGGTCACGTTTCCTGGCTAGGAAGCGCTGACCTCACCGACGTTCGGCAAGAACGCCGACCTGACCGGCTCGCGCGGCGTAGCCGCTGACGCCGCCTCACCCAGCAGACCACGCTCAGCGAGGATCGGGCGGACGCCCTCGCCGAAGATGTAGGCCTCCTCGAGGTGGGGATATCCGGAGAGGATGAAGTGGTCCACCCCGAGATCGGCGTATTCGGCGACGCGATCGGCGACCTCGGTGTGCGAGCCGACCAGGGCAGTTCCCGCGCCGCCGCGCACCAGACCGACGCCCGACCACAGGTTGGGGTAGATCTCCAGCCGTCGGGCATCCACCCCTGCCGTGTAATCCTCCCCGCCGCCGTGCAATTGGCGCATCCGGTGCTGGCCCACCGATTCCGAGCCGGCCAAGGACTGCTGCGCTGCGGCGACGGTCGCAGGGTTGAGCCCGTTCAGCAACCGCTCCGCCTCGGCCCAGGCCTGCTCGCTGGTGTCGCGGGAGATGACGTGCACCCGAAGGCCGTAGCTCAGTTGTCTGCCCTGTGCCGCGGCCAGGCCGCGGATCCAGTCCAGCTTCTCTTTGACCTGCTCGGGCGGCTCGCCCCAAGTCAGATAGGTGTCGGCGTATTGGGCCGCGACCTGGCCGGCCTCCGGTGACGAACCACCGAAGAAAACGGGTGGCAACGGATCGGGCCGTCGCGCCAGGGCGGCCTGCTCGACGCGCAGGTGTTCGCCGGCCGCGGTCACCGGGGAATCGGAGGTCCACAGCCGGTGGACGATGTCGAGGAACTCTCCGCACCGCGCGTAGCGGTCCTGCTTTTCCAGGAAGTCGCCGAACGCCCGCTGCTCGATGCTCTCGCCACCGGTGACCACGTTGAGCATCAGTCGACCTTGCGACTGCCACTGAAAGGTGGTCGCCATCTGCGCGGCCAGCGTCGGGCTGATCAGGCCCGGCCGGAATGCCACCAGGTACTTCAGCGACTCGGTGCTGCCGATCAGCATCGCGGTGGTCAGCCAGGCGTCTTCGCACCACAAGCCGGTCGGCGTCAGCATCGCCTCGAAGCCGTTGATCTCGGCGGCCTGGGCGAGCTGGATGAGGTACTTGAGGTCGGCCGGCCGGTCGCCGCGCATGGTGCTGCCATGCCCACCGGCGATCAGATCGCGTGAGTCGCCGTACGTCGGAAGAAACCAATGCAGATGAATTGACACGTTGTTTGGTTATGCCGGGCGAAGCGCGTCGCGAACAGGCTTGCAACCAGGCTGATTACAACCCGCCCGGCTCGCCGGTGGCACCGCCCTGACTGCGTGGCTACCAACGGCTGAACAGCACAGGAACATCGGCTGACCGCCCGGAGTGGCGCCGAATATATCGGGCCGATACTATTGCGCGAGACTGTTTCGCGACATAACGGCGTCGCTTTCCGTGGAGCAAAGGAGGTGACTCGGTGCTGGAGCTCGCCATCCTGGGACTCTTGCTCGAGTCGCCCATGCACGGCTACGAACTGCGCAAACGGCTTACCGGCCTGCTCGGAGCCTTCCGTGCATTCTCCTATGGATCGCTGTACCCCGCACTGCGGCGGATGCAGTCTGACGGGCTGATCGCCGAGAACGCCGCCCCGGCGGGCACGCCGGTGCGTCGGGCCCGGCGTGTGTACGAAATGACCGACGCGGGCCGGGTCCGGTTCAGCGAACTGGTGGCTGACACCGGCCCGCACAACTACACCGACGACGGGTTCGGCGTGCACTTGGCATTTTTCAACCGCACGCCGGCGGCAGCGCGGATGCGCATCCTGGAGGGTCGCCGCCGCCAGGTCGAAGAACGTCGAGAAGGCCTGCGTGAAGCAATTGCGCGGGCCAGCAACTCTCTGGATCGCTACACCCGCCAGCTGCATCAACTCGGGCTGGAGTCCAGCGAGCGTGAAGTCAACTGGCTCAACGAGTTGATCGCGGCCGAACGTGTTGCGCAACGCAGCGCAGAGCAGGCCTAGAGCCGAGTAATCCCCAATATGAGAGTCAAGGAGAACTCCGTATGAGTGAGCAGAACGCGCCGCAGGCGTCGACCGAGGTCCGAGTCGCTATTGTCGGCGTCGGCAACTGCGCGTCCTCGCTGGTACAGGGCGTCCAGTACTACTACGACGCGGACGAGAGCCACACCGTGCCAGGCTTGATGCACGTGAAGTTCGGCCAGTACCACGTCCGCGATGTGAAGTTCGTCGCCGCATTCGACGTGGACGCCAAGAAGGTCGGCTTCGACCTGTCCGAAGCGATCTTCGCGTCGGAGAACAACACCATCAAGATCGCCGACGTGCCGCCGACCAACGTGACGGTGCAACGCGGCCCGACCCTCGACGGCATCGGCAAGTACTACGCCGAGACCATCGAGATCTCCGACACGGAGGCTGTCGACGTGGTCAAGGCGCTGCGCGACGCCGAGGTCGACGTGCTGGTCTCCTACCTGCCGGTGGGCTCCGAAGAAGCCGACAAGTTCTACGCCCAGTGCGCGATCGACGCCGGTGTGGCGTTCGTCAATGCGCTGCCGGTGTTCATCGCGTCGGACCCGGTGTGGGCCAAGAAGTTCACCGACGCCGGCGTGCCGATCGTCGGTGACGACATCAAGAGCCAGGTTGGTGCGACGATCACCCACCGCGTGATGGCCAAGTTGTTCGAGGACCGCGGCGTGCAGCTCGACCGCACCATGCAGCTCAACGTCGGCGGCAACATGGACTTCCTCAACATGCTCGAGCGCGAGCGGCTGGAGTCCAAGAAGATCTCCAAGACTCAGGCCGTCACGTCGAACCTGCAGCGCGAGTTCAAGACCAAGGACGTGCACATCGGCCCGTCCGACCACGTCAGCTGGCTGGACGACCGCAAGTGGGCCTACGTGCGTCTCGAAGGCCGCGCCTTCGGTGACGTGCCGCTGAACCTGGAGTACAAGCTCGAGGTGTGGGACTCGCCGAACTCGGCAGGTGTCATCATCGACGCGGTGCGTGCGGCGAAGATCGCCAAGGACCGCGGCGTCGGCGGCCCGGTGATCCCGGCGTCGGCGTATCTGATGAAGAGCCCGCCGCAGCA
>DATAZN010000215.1:0-4175 GCA_036272035.1 Mycobacterium sp.
AGCACGATCAGGGCGCCGTCCAGGGTCGGGTACGGCGAGGCCTCCCGGATCATGGCCATGACCGGGTACGGATCGGCCACCACGGCCGGATCGGCCAGCCGGCTGAGAAAGTTCTGCTCCGTGGCTGTCATAGCGCCTAGGGCGTGTCCTGTAAGTGGCTGATCTGGGTTTCTGCTAGTTCTGTGCTGTGCCGGGTCGTGGTGAGCTGACGGATAAGGCGTGGGCGCGGATCGAGCCGTTGCTGCCGGTCTCGGGACGGGGGCGGCGGTGGCGGGATCACCGGCAGGTGATCAACGCGATCTTGTGGAAGCTGCGGACCGGTGCGCCATGGCGTGACCTGCCCGAACGATACGGGCCATGGAAAACCGCGCACGAGCGGCTGCGGCTGTGGACCGCGGACGGCACCTGGCAGAAGATCCTGGATGAGGTCATCGTCAAGGACGACTCCGTCGGGGACGTCGAGTGGATCATCAGCGTGGACTCCACCGTCATCCGGGCTCACCAGCACGCAGCTGGCGCCCGGAAAAAAGGGGCTGCAGCCCCGCCGTCGAAGCCCTCGCCGTCGACGGGGAAGGGATCGGCCGGTCCCGCGGCGGGCTGAGCACCAAGATCCATCTCGCGGTCGATGGGCGCGGCCTGCCGATGCGGGTCGTCATGACGCCCGGCCAGGACGGCGACAACCCCCAGCTCCTGCCCCTGCTCGATGGCATCCGCGTCGCCCGGCCCGGACCCGGCCGGCCCCGGTCCCGGCCACAGGCGGTCTTGGCGGACAAGGCCTACTCCCACCCCTCCACCCGCAAGGCGCTGCGCAAACGCCAGATCCAGTTCGTCAGCCCCGAACGCTCGGACCAGATCACCCGCCGCAAAACGGCCGGCTCCCGCGGCGGCCGCCCGCCCGCCTTCGACACCGAGCTCTACAAGCAGCGCAACGTCGTCGAACGCTGCTTCAATCGGCTCAAGCAGTTCCGCGACCTGGCCACCCGCTACGCAAAACGCGTCGCCTACTACCAAGCCGAACTCACCATCGCCGCCATCATCCTCTGGCTCCGATGACTTACAGGACACGCCCTAGAAGCTTCGAAGAACGCCTACCGTGCTAGAGCGGTGTGAGTTCGATCTCGCTTAGTGGCGGCAAGGCAGGAGCTTCTTCAACGCGGGCCGTCAGCTGCCCACGCACCACCTCATTGATCCGCCTTTCCGTCTGTTCCACGATTTGTTTAGCGTGCTCATACAGGACGTCGGGGTCTGTGAGCAATACTCGCCGGAAATGCTCAATGTAAGAGTCGATGTCCTTGGGTGATTGCTGATCGTGGATGGCCTGCGTGAGTTGGTTGTAAGCGGCCGAGACTGCAGGAATCTGATGCCAGTCGTCGCGGACGGCCGCTTCCGTGATGGAAAAGACGAGGTAGGGTACGTCGCTGACGAGGCGGCGCTGGTCGTCGAGAAGCCGGCCGCTGTCATCGAGACTGAATTTCGACAGGTCGCGCCCCCCGCCAGCGAGCCGCGCTGCGAAGTACGTGCCCGCCTGCACGGTAGGGAAGGTGAGGGACGCCCCGATTTCAAGCGACGCGCTCCCTTCCGGCCGGATGAGCGCTGTGGCACCCTTCTTGATCGTGGCTATATAGGGGGCCGCGACATTGACGAACGCAAGACCTGCGGCGGTGGATAGATCTTCGATTAGATCGAGGTAGGGCATCAGCAGATCCTGCGACTTAATAGCGAATAGCCCTATCTCGATCTCCAGATCACCGCCGACATAGGGGACTGGTCCGAGGAGCCGCTTCGAGCCGATCACGAAATTGTTGAGATCTTTTCTTCGAATATCACGCAACTGGCTGGGTGTGGTCACGCTCGCAAACTCGAACGGTGCTCCCGACAGGTGCGGTATGCGACCGTAGAATTCAACCGTCCCGTAGAATCGGCTGAATGCAACACGCGCGTTAACAATTCGCATTTGCCGAAGCATGATTGAGACGTATCGCTTATTCGCTTCGATCGCGACCTCGTCGCCGATGTGCCCGAACGCCCAACCCTTGACCTCGGTGCGCCACAGGTCTGTCCAGATTCCCATGTCGATGTCAAACGCCCAGCGCGACGCGGTTGAGCAGGTCATGCGCCATGTAGACCATCAGCGCATACGTCCATGACGAATATTGAATCGCGGCGTTACGCCCAGTTATCCGGCGTGCGAACCCGACGATGAAGTCGTCCTGGGAGATAAGCGCCGCACCAGAGTCGCCAACCCGTGTATCCGGTTCGGTGTATACGCGTATTAATTCATCCGGGCTTGGATCGACGATGGAGGGATCCCACTCCCTCACACGAACCTGCTTTACCCCTGACATCGCTCCGTCAAAAGTGGCGTATTGGTGCTGGATGGGCGCAGTACGCAACGGGCCCTTGAGTCCGCTGCGCTGCCGTCCATTCAAGAGTGACCTGCTCACCCGAAGTAGGCAGCTGTCGCTTTCGGGATGCCTGGCGACGACGTCAAGTGGTGCGCCGCCGACAGTCAGTTGCTGCCAGTCGCCCTTCAGCACGTGGTCAACCGTCGTCACGACGCACGTGTCGTCATGGTCCCCGCTGTCGCTCATAAAGGCGCCAAGTGTGGCGACCGGATCAGCTGACGCGTTGTAAACGGAAAGGCTAGGGGAGACCGCACAGGTAGGTAGCTCTTCTGGCGCGGTGGCAACGGCGACGCCGAATTGTGACGAGGCTGCCAGCTCACGAGCGCTAGCGAGAAGTGTCGCAGGCGCTACTGTGTCAGCGAGGTCGGCACGGTGCAGCACCCCGCTGAGGCGCTCTTCTGATACGTCCGGCGAGACCATCCCGATCGGCGTCTGCAGCCTGTCAAGCTGCAATGCTGCCCAGTCATCACCACGCTGCCGGTCGAGGAGCAGAAGGTCGAACCGCGTCCCTTCCGCGTGAGTGACGACGATTGGACGTGCGTCGATGGCCGCCCCAAGTTGACGCACCGTCTGCAAATATGCTGGTGACTTTATGAAAAGCCACCAGAACACCGTGGCTAGGAAGGATTGCCCTGCTCCCCGCGGCATTGCTTCCACTACCTGAGCAGATGCTGGCCCGACAGAAGCAAGGGGTGCCCCAATATCGCTGCCAAGCAGGTCATCCATCACGGCGGACATGCTCTGTCCTTCGCTATTGATGGTTCCGCCGCCACCGCCCGCGCGAACTCCAATGCCGCTGCCGCCGGATCCGCCATCGGCTGCGGGCTCGGCCGCGTATGCAAAAGCGGTGCCACCGTCACTCGCGCTACCGTAGCTAGCCTGCTGCTGTTCCTGCTCCGACTGAACCTCTGATTCCTGCGACTCCTGTTGTTTCTGGGTCTGCCGCTTCGGCTGAGGCTCGGGCATGATCAATATCGACATATTCCCTCCCCATTTCGCTCTAATCGTATTAGAGGAGTAGCTCGATCGGTAGGCCCTTCTATATGCATTCGGGGTGAAGACAGACTTCAGGGAGCCGGGATCATGAACCTCTCGCCTGCCGTAATACTTGCCAGGCGGCATTTATTGAGCATGAAAAGAATTTTCACTAGGAATAACCCGTATCAGGCGATAATGCGCACAGCTGATCCCCGAAGCTCGCGCGTGCATAGTGCCCCGATGCGCTATCTGGTAGGTCGTGCAGCGAGTGTCCCAGCTTCTAGTGGACACTTTTAGTCGAACAACGCCGGCTGCTCCGGGTCTGCCGCCTCGCTATCGCTCAAGTCGGCCTCGGTAATCACGCTTCCGTCACCGCGGAGGTGCCGCACCTCGACGTCGCGCGCCACCAGAGCCCGGGTCACCAGCAGCCGCCGGTGGCAGCGGGCCGGGTCCTCCTCGCTGCACATGATGGCCACCCGGTAGGCGGCGGCCCCGGTCAGCAGGCGTTCCAGCCCGGTCTGGAAGTGTTCGGTTTCCGCGACCAGGTCGTAGCGGGCGTGCCCCTTGACGTCGTAGAACTTCGGCTCCGGCGGCCGTCCGCCCAGCTCCGCCCCCAGCCACACGTACCGCAGCCCGGCCTGCTCCACCGAGCCCCGCAGCTTCTCCTTCCGGAACTGCGGATTGTGCCGCGAATACGGCGCCGACCGGACGTCAGCCAGCGCCTCGATCCGCTGCCCGCGCAGCAACTCGACCAGGACATCCACCGGGTGCGTCGAATGCCCGACCGTCCAC
>DATAZN010000216.1:0-10041 GCA_036272035.1 Mycobacterium sp.
TGCGGAATCCGTGCCCGCGCGACCACCCGGCCATCCTCATCGGCGGCGACCGCTTTGACGGCGGTGCTGCCGATATCGATGCCGATTGTGACCTCTTTGCGTGACACGGGCGTCACCGTACGCCAGCATTGGCAGTCGTGACCCGTGCTTTGGTGACGGCCCCGCTGCGTGGCGAAGGATTCGAAAAGCTGCGGCAGTTGGTCGATGTCGTCTACGACCCGTGGATCGACCAGACTCCGCTGCGCATCTATTCCGGCGAACAGCTCGCCGAGCGCATCTCCGCCGAAGGAGCCGATATCGTTGTGGTGGAGAGTGATTCGGTTAGCGGGCCGGTTCTCGACCTAGGCTTACGGGCTATCGCGTCCACCCGCGGTGACCCCAACAACGTCGACGTCGCAGGCGCGACCGCGGCCGGCATCCCGGTGCTGAATACGCCGGGGCGCAACGCGGATGCGGTCGCCGAGATGACGCTGGCCCTGCTCTTCGCCGCCACCCGTCAGGTGTTGGCCGCCGACGCCGACGTGCGGGCCGGAGAGGTGTTCCGCGACGGCAGCATTCCGTATCAGCGCTTCCGCGCGTGGGAGGTGGCCGGCCGAACGGCCGGGCTGATCGGCCTCGGCGCGGTGGGGCGCGCGGTCCAGTGGCGGCTGTCCGGCCTCGGCATGCGGGTTATCGCCTACGACCCCTACAACGACGAGGCCAGACACAGCCTGGACGAGCTGCTGGCCGCGGCCGACGTCGTCTCGCTGCATGCACCGGTGACCGCTGACACCACCGGGCTGATCGGCACCGAGCAGTTCGCGGCCATGCGCGACGGCGTCGTCTTCCTCAACAGCGCCCGCGCTCAGCTGCACGACACCGACGCTCTCGTCGAGGCGCTGCGCAGCGGCAAGGTGGCTGCCGCGGGTCTGGACCACTTCGTCGGCGAATGGCTGCCGACCGATCACCCGTTGGCCGCAATGCCCAATGTTGTGCTCACGCCCCACATCGGCGGGGCCACGTGGAACACTGAGGCGCGGCAGGCCCAGATGGTGGCCGACGACCTGGAAGCGCTGCTGTCCGGCAAAAAGCCCGCCCATATCGTCAACCCGGAGGTGCTAGGACCATGAGATCCGTGAAATCCGTGGTCAATCCCGAGGCCGCGGTGCTGGCCGCGGCCAAGGACATGCTGCGCCGCGGGCTGGTCGAAGGAACCGCGGGCAACATCTCGGCCCGGCGCGAAGACGGCAACCTGGTCATCACCCCCTCTTCGGTCGATTACTCCGATATGACGCTGGACGACCTGGTGCTGGTCGATCCGGATGGCGGCGTGCTGCATGCCGCCGAGGGGCGGTCGCCGTCGTCGGAGATGAAGCTGCACCTGGCCTGTTACCAGGCGTTCGACGACATCGGCAGCGTCATCCACAGCCACCCGGTGTGGGCCACCATGTTCGCCATCGCGCATCAGCCGATTCCGGCGTGCATCGACGAGTTCGCCATCTACTGCGGCGGCGACATCCGCTGCAGCGACTACGCGGCGTCGGCCACGCTCGAGGTCGGCTCTAACGCGGTGAAGGCCCTGGAAGGCCGGGCCGCGGCGTTGATCGCCAACCACGGCCTGGTGGCGGTCGGTCCCCGGCCGGACAAAGTTCTGCACGTCACGGCACTGGTCGAGCGAACCGCCCAAATCGTGTGGGGAGCAAGGGCTCTCGGTGGCGCGGTCCCGATCCCAGACGATGTCAATGCCAACTTCGCCGGCGTCTACGGTTATCTGCGCGCCAACCCGATGTAGTCGGTCGGTGCAGCTCCCTTCGCGGCCCGCTGCCCGTCACCAAAGGAGACGACACGATGACTTCCTTGGAGCTAACCAGCAGTGGGACAGCAGAATTCGATGAGGGCGAAGTTTATTTCATCGGTAACGCCACCACGTTGATCCGTTTTGGCGGCCTGACCATCTTGACCGATCCCGCATTCCTGCACAAGGGCGAACACGTCTATCTGGGTCATGGCATATGGGCCCGGCGGGAGGTTGAGCCAGCTTGCCAGATCGCCGAGCTGCCACCGATTGATCTGATCGTCTTGTCGCACTACCACGGCGACCATTTCGATGACGTCGCCGCGCAAGAGCTTGACAAGAAACTGCCTATCGTTTCAACGGCTGACGCGGTCGGCAAGCTCAGCGGTCTCGGCTTCGGGCGGGGGTATCCCCTCGACACCTGGGAATCCCTCGAAGTGCGCAAAGGCGAAGCGACACTGAAGATCACCGCGATGCCGGCCAAGCACGCCACCGAAGAAGCAGTCAACGAGCTCCTCATGCCCGTCAATGGGCACCTGCTCGACTTCAATCGCAACGGCGATCAGCTCTACCGGCTCTATATAACCGGGGACACCATGCTCGTCGACAGTCTGGAGGACATCCCGCGCCGGTACCCCGACATCGACCTGGGTCTGATTCACACGGGCGGCACCACCTTCCTCGTCACCGTCGTCACAATGACCGGCGAGCAGGGAGTCAGGGCCGTCGAGATCACCAAACCTCACACGGCCATCCCGATCCACTACGACGACTTCTCGGTATTCCTGTCTGGACTCGACGATTTCAAGAAGGCCGCCCAGACCTCGACCGCGAGTTCGAAGTTCGTCTACCTCGCTCACGGCGAGACCTACACATTCACACCACGGTGATCGCCACTCCTCACCGGAGCTAACGCTGGTCGAAGGCCACCTTCACGGCACCGCTGTCACCCTGGTTGGCGATGGCCAGGAAGGCGCCGCGCCAGTGCTCCAGCGGGAAGGTGTGCGTCAACATGGGACGCAGGTCGATTTGGCCGTCGACCACCAGCTCAAGGTAGTGCGCGATCGCGTGCCGGCGATGCCCGTCGACTTCCTCGACGCCAAATGCATTGCTGCCGACCCAGTTGATTTCCTTGAAGTACAACGGGCTCCACTCCCACCGGCCGGGGGCGTGCACGCCGGCCTTCACCAGCGTCCCCCGCGCGGCCAGGACCCGGACGCCGACCTCAAACGTCTCCGGCTTCCCGACGGTGTCATAGACAATGTCCACAGCGCCCGGGTACGCCATCGGCAGCCCTCGCAACGGCTGCCACAACCGGCCGCCGCCCCAGGCCGCCAGCTCTTCGATGATGTCCAGCCGCGGCTCGTGCGCCAGCACGATCGAGGCGCCGAATCGGCGTGCCAGCTCGGCCTGGGCTTCGAACCGGGCCACCACCGCGACGGCCACGTCCGGATAGAGCGCCCGCAGGATCGCCAACGCGCACAACCCCAATGAGCCGGCGCCGTAGACCAGGACCCGGCCTGAGCCCGGCGGCGGATGGCGGGTGATCGCGTGCAGCGACACCGAGAACGGGTCGGCGAACACCGCCAACTCGTCGGGCACCGAATCGGGCACTGGGAACAACATGCTGTCGTGAGCCGGCATCAACTCGGCGTAGCCGCCGGTCACATCGGCCGAGACGCCGGTGTGGATCCCCGGTTTGATGTCGCCGTCGCAGAAGCTCCAGCACAGGCTGTAGTCCCCGTTTTCACAGGCGGGGCAGGGCGGTTCGATGCCGCGCGGCCCGCAGGACAGCCACGGGTTGAGCACCACTCGCTGGCCCACCTCGAGACCTCGGGCCTTCGGCCCTAATTGCACCACGTCAGCGACCACCTCGTGACCCATGACTTGAGGGAACGAGCAGAAGGCGGCCATCGCGTTGTCGGCGTCGCCCTCGCCGAAGTCCAACAGGATCTGCTTGGAGTCCGAGCCGCAGATACCGGTCAGCCGGGGTCGGGTGATGACCCAATCATCGTGCAGCAGAGCAGGATCAAGTACCTGGCGCAGTGCAACCGGGCTATGAGTCAGTGCGTCGTCGGGTCCGTCCGACGGCTCCGGCGAGACACCGAACACCAGCGCTTTCATCGAGGCGCCATGGCGGCCGCGCCGGCTATATAGGCGTCGATGTCGGCGTTCTTGGCGTCGACGACCGCTTTCATGTCCGGCAGGTAATGCTCGAAACGGTCGCCGCCCAGCGCCGCGATGATGCCGTCGGCCACGTTCTCGGCCGGCACCTTGGGCCCTTGATAGAGCGGTTCCTCGCTGCTGGGCTGGTCCCAGATCTCGGTGTCGACGGGCCCTGGCTCAATCAACTTTACCGAGACGCCAGTGCCGTACAGGTCGACGGCCATCGACTCACTCCACCCACAGAGTGCGAATTTGCTTGCACAGTATGCGGTTTCGTGAACGATGCCCAGCCGACCACCAACGCTGGACACGTTGACGATGGCGCCGTGCCCGCGCTGAAGCATCCGGGGCAAAATCGCCAGCGTCAGCCGCATCGGGGCGAAGAAGTTGACCCGCATGACCGCCTCGACGTCGGCCGGATCCAGCGCCTCGACCACACGACGCTTCGGCATCGCGGCGTTGTTGACCAGAACGTCGATGCCGCCCAGGTCTTCCCAGACGCGCAACCCGAACCGGTCGACCGCGGCGGTATCGCCCAGGTCGGCCACCCACATCGTCGACTCCGGCGAGGTTCGACGGCAGTCAGCCAGCACCTGCGCCAGACGTTCCGAGCGGCGGGCGACCAATCCCACCACCGCGCCGTCACCGGCCAGCCGCCGGGCCAGTGCGGCCCCGATACCCGACGACGCCCCGGTGATCAGCACCCGCTTGCCCGCCGCCTCGAACGCCATGGCCAAAGCGTTGCGCTAAAGGCTCCGCATGACACGGGTTTCGGCAATATGCCTGCATAAAGGGCCATTCGGCGACATGGTAGGCTCGTTATATTGGCTAAGTAATCACTCAGTTTGCTGCAGGGGGTAGCGATGGCACGCACCGACGACGACACCTGGGACCTCGCATCGAGCGTCGGCGCAACCGCCACGATGGTCGCCGCAGCCCGCGCTATGGCCAGCAAGGCCGAACAGCCACTGATCAACGACCCCTATGCGGAGCCGTTGGTTCGGGCGGTGGGATTGGACCTATTCACGCGGCTGGCCACCGGTGAGCTCAACCCCGCCGACCTCGAGGACGACAGCGACGGCGCCCCGCCGGGCGTGCAGCGGATGACCGACAACATGGCGGTCCGCACCAAGTTCTTCGACGAGTTCTTCCTCGACGCGACCAACGCAGGTATCAGGCAGGCGGTGATCCTGGCGTCGGGGCTCGATGCACGCGCGTACCGGCTGCCCTGGGCCGACGGCACCACGGTGTACGAGATCGACCAACAGCAGGTGATCGAATTCAAATCCCGCACGCTGGCCGAGCTGGGCGCCCAGCCCACCGCCCTCCGCCGCGCGGTCGCCATCGACCTGCGCGACGACTGGCCGGCCGCGCTGAAGGCGGCGGGCTTCGACCCGGAGCAGCCCAGCGCGTGGAGCGCCGAGGGACTGCTGGGCTACCTGCCGCCCGACGCGCAGGATCGCTTACTGGACACCATCACTGAGCTCAGCGCACCGGGCAGCCGGATCGCCACCGAGAGCGGGCCCACCCGCGAGCCGGGGCACGAAGAGCGGATCAAAGAACGCATGCGGAAGGTCTCGGAGCGCTGGAGTAAACACGGGCTCGACCTCGACATGACCGAGCTGGTCTACTTCGGCGACCGCAACGAAGCAGCGGTATACCTGTCCGATCACGGATGGGAGATGGGCGGCAGCACCATCCGGGAGATGTTCGCAGCCAACGGACTTCCGCCGATCGAAGAGGACGACCTGCCGTTCGCCGACCGTCTCTACGTCAGCGGAACGCTTACCGACAAGAAATAGGAGCCACTCGATGCCACGTACCCACGACGACAGCTGGGATCTGGCCTCCAGCGTGGGTGCCACCGCGACCATGGTGGCGACTTCGCGCGCATTGGCCTCGCGGGGACCGGAGCCGCTGCTCGACGATCCCTTCGCCGAGCCACTGGTGCGCGCGGTTGGTCTTGCGCCATTCGTCCGAATCCTGGACGGGGAGGTCAGCCTCGAGGATGACCCGATGCTGAATCGCAAGACGCGCACAGAGCAAATGGCTGTGCGCACAAGATTTTTCGACGACTTCTTCACCACCGCCGCCCAGACGGGCGTGCAACAGGCGGTGATCCTGGCGTCGGGTTTGGACACTCGGGCCTACCGGCTGCCCTGGCCCGACGGCACCGCGGTGTACGAGATCGATCAGCCTGAGGTGATCGAATTCAAATCCAGCACGCTGGCCGGTCTCGGCGCCACACCAACCGCGGAACTTCGCACGATCGCCATCGACCTGCGCGACGACTGGCCGGCCGCGTTGCGAGCCGGCGGCTTCGACCTCGATCAGCCGACCGCGTGGAGCGCCGAGGGACTGCTGCCCTACCTGCCGCCCGACGCCCAGGACCGATTGTTCGACAACATCACTGCGCTCAGCGCACCGGGCAGCCAGCTGGCCACCGAGCACATCTCCGATCCAGAGGCCTTCTCCGAGGAGAGCGTGCAGCGCATCAGTGAGCGCTGGCGCCGCGCCGGTTTCGACCTCGACGCGGCCGATCTGTTCTACCAAGGCGAACGCAGCGTCGTGGCCGACTACCTCACTAGTCACGGCTGGCAGGTAACCGCCCACCCTGCCCCGGAGCTATACCAGCGCAATGGATTTATCTTCCCGGACGACGAGGCGATGGCTATGTTCCGCAAGATGAGCTACATCGCCGCGACGCTGAAGAAATAGGCAGAAAATGACGCGCACTGATGACGACAGTTGGGACCTGGCCTCCAGCGTGGGCGCCACCGCGACCATGGTCGCGGCGGGTCGCGCGATGGCGACCAAGGATCCCAAGGGGCTGATCAACGATCCGTACGCCGACCCACTGGTTCGTGCTGTCGGGCTGGACTTCTTCACGAAGATGATGGACGGCGAACTCGACTTCTCGCTACTCCCGAACTCGTCGCCGGACCGGACGCAGGCAATCGTCGACGGGATGGGCATTCGTACCAAGTACTTTGACGAGTATCTGCTCGCCGCCGTGCAGGCGGGCGTACGGCAAGTGGTGATCCTGGCGTCGGGCCTGGACTCCCGCGCCTACCGGCTGCCCTGGCCCGACGGCACCACGGTGTACGAGATCGATCAGCCTGCGGTGATCGAGTTCAAAACGCGCACACTGGCTGATCTGGGCGCCGAGCCGACCGCGAACAGACGCACTGTCCCGATCGACTTGCGTGCCGACTGGCCGGCCGCGTTGGGCGCCGCCGGCCTGGATACCGGCGCACCGACAGCCTGGCTGGCCGAGGGTTTGCTGATCTACCTGCCGTCCGAAGCCCAGGATCGGTTGTTCGACAACATCACCGCACTCAGCGCACCGGGCAGCGCGATAGCAACCGAATACGTACCCGGCTTGAAGGATATCGACTTCGAACGGGTTCGCGAGCAGAGCGCCCAGCTTCGCGAGCACGGTCTCGACATCGACATGCCGTCGCTGGTCTACGCCGGCGAGCGCAGCCACGTCATCGATTACCTGCGCGGCAAAGGCTGGAACGTTGCCGGTACCTCGCGGACGGATCTGTTCGTCAGCAACGGGCTTCAGATCCCCTCTCCCGACAACGACGATCCGCTCGGCGAGATCATCTACGTGAGCGGGCCGCTCGGAAGTTAGAAGCGCGACTCCCCCACCCAGAGCGCGCTGGCACCGGTCAATGACCGCTCGGCCTGTTCGATGATCCCGACCACCGACTGGGTGATCAACGCGCCCAACGCATCCGGCAACGAGACCGCGGCGGGCTGCGAAGAACGTTGTGGCCGCAGGAAGTCCCACACCGACGAACCCGGATAGCCGATCAAGCGGACCTTGGCGTCTTCGTCCAAGCCGGCCAGCACCTTAGCCCGGCGCACAGCGGCCCGCAGACCGCCGAGTTCGTCGACCAACCCATGGTCGAGGGCGTCCGCACCAGTCCAGATCCGGCCTCGGGCCACCGCTTCGACCGCTTCGACGCTCAGGTGGCGACCCTGAGCAACCCGCTGTACGAAGTCGTCGTAAACCAGGTCCGCCTCCGCCTCGACCTGGGCATGCTGCTCGGGCGTGAACGGCGCGTTGACCGACCAGGCATCGGCATTGGCGTTGGTACGCACTGCATCTGACCCGACGCCGAGCCGGTCTTTGAGATCCCGGGCGACCAACTTGCCCGTCAGCACACCGATCGAACCCGTGATGGTGCCGGGGTTGGCCACGATCGCGTCAGCGCCCATCGAAACGTAGTAGCCGCCCGAAGCGGCGACCGCACCCATCGACGCCACCACCGGCTTGCCGCGCTCGCGGGCCTTCTTCACCTCCCGCCAGATGGTTTCCGACGCGCTGACTGAACCGCCCGGCGAGTCGACCCGCAGCACGATCGCGGACACCGAATCATCGTGCGCCGCTTCGCGAAGCCCTGCGGCGATGGTGTCAGCGCCGGCGTTGGACGAGCCGAACGGCAATCGCGAGCCGCCGCGGCCGCTGACGATCGAGCCGGCGACGGTGACGACGGCGATCGTCGACTTGGGCCCGCGCCCGGGTATCGACGGACGAGCCGGTCCGCTGGGAACGGTGGCCCGCGCGTAGCGGCTCAGATACAGTCGCGGCGGCCCGTCGTCACCGTCGGCGTCACCGGACTCCGGTGAAATGCTTTTGACGCCAACCAGTTCCGCGATCCGCGCATACGCCTCGTCACGGAAGCCGACGCGATCGATCAGACCTGATTCCACCGCGATGTCGCGCAGCAGCGGCGCATGATCGGCCAGCCCGTCGAGGGCGTCCTGGCCAATGTTGCGCGAGTCGGCGATCGCCAGCCACACCTGCGCACGCAGGCTCTCGAGCAGCCGGGTGTCGGCTTCGCGATGAGCATCGGTGTAGCGGTCCTGTGTGAAAAGGTTTACCGCCGACTTGTATTCACCGCGCGCGACGAACTGCGCCTCGATACCGGCCTTGTCCAAGGCGTCCCGCAGGAACAGAGCGTTGGTGGCGAAGCCGATCAGCCCGACGGTGCCCGCCGGCTGCATCCACACCTCGCCGAACGCCGACGCCAAGTAGTACGAAAGCGTTCCAGGATAGGTCTCGGCCCAGGCCAGCGACGGCTTGACCGCGGTGAATGCGGCGACGGCTTCCCGTAGCTCCTGAACCGGCCCGGCCGCGGCGGCGGGGAGCTCGACGCGGGCGATCAGGCCGGCGACGCGGGAATCGTCGGCCGCCCGGTGCAGCGCGGACACGGCCTCACGCAGCACCAGCGGACGGCCGCCGCCGGTGATGATCGTCAGCGGATCCAAGCTGCTGGTTTCGGGCGGCGGGACCCGCAGGTCGAGTTCGAGCACACAGCCGTTGGGAACGCCGTGGTGACGAGCGGTATCCACCCGGCGGGCCAAGGCACGTACGTCGTCGATACCCGGCGGGTCGGGCAGGAATGAAAACATGTGACGAGCCTACCGATGACCAGCCAGCGGTCCGGATCGTACGGTGATGGGGTGCGGTTCTCCATCGCGATCCATCAATTCGACGAGACCGGCTTCGACTCGGCCGGCTTGCGCGATTACCTGAAGCGGGCCGAAGAACTGGGGTTCGAAGGCGGCTGGGTGCTCGAACAGATCATCGGCGAGGCTCGGCTGCTTGCGCCGCTCGAGCTGCTCGCCTGGGCTGCGGGCTGCACCGAACGGCTGCGACTCGGCGTGGCCGTCCTGGTCTCGTCGTTGCACGATCCGCTGCAGCTCGCGTCGGCGATCACCGCGGTCGACCGGCTCAGCCACGGCAGGCTGGATGTCGGTGTGGCACCGGGTGGCGGCCGCCGCAGGTTCGCTGCCTTCGGGGTGGACGACGCCACCTTCATCAGTAGTTTCACCGAGGGCCTGCAGCTGATGAAGGCGGCCTGGTCCGACGAACCGCGGGTGACGTTCGACGGCCGGTTCCGCCAAGTCGACGATCTACCGATCCAGCCGAAACCCGTGCAGCGGCCGCATCCGCCGATCTGGTTCGGCGGGCAGGCCGCCAAGGCGCTGGCCCGCGCGGTGCGGCACGGCGATGCGTTCCTCGGTGCGGGTTCGTCGACCACCGCGATGTTCGCCGACGCGGTGCTGATCGTGCGGCGCGAGCT
>DATAZN010000217.1:0-2766 GCA_036272035.1 Mycobacterium sp.
GATTCAAATGAAAACAGTCGTAATGACAGGCGGCACTGCCGGTTTCGGGGCAATTGCCGCAAAGAGGATCTCCGACGCACCCAATACGAAACTGATTCTTGGGGCGCGCGACACCAAGAATTCGTCGATCGACGCGCTGCCATTGGATCTGGCACGTCTTGCCAACGTTCGGTCGTTCGGCCAAGCGCTCACGAAGAAGTTGGACGGCACGAAGATCGATGTCCTTATCCTGAATGCCGGGACACAGTTCGGAAATACCAAGCACCGGACCGAGGACGGATTCGAATCAACGTTCGCGATCAATCACCTTGCCCACTATCTTCTGCTCAGGCTGCTCACGCCCGATCTTGCAAAGAGCGCGACCGTCGTGATCACCACCAGCGATGTCCATGATCCCAAGATAAATCCTCTGGGACCAAAGGAGCTCGAGCCTGAAACACTGGCGCACCCGAACGCGAAGGGCAAAGGATTCGTCCCGGGATTTAGGGCCTACTCAAGCTCAAAACTCTGCGATCTCTTAACGGCGCGCGCCTTCGAAGCCTCAATTGAGGCGCAGACCAACGGCATCCGAGTCGTCGCCTACAACCCCGGACTCACGCCCGACACGTCGTTGTATCGCGCGTGGCCGTGGTGGGCGAAATTGATGATGGCCTCGGTCTCTGCGGTTCGTCCTCTCGCGGGCATAAACACGATCGAGCAGGCAGGAAACGCGATCGCCGATCTCGGCCTCGGAACGAGTGTTGCCCCGACCGGCCGCATATACGCCTCACTGGTGAAGGGCAAGCTAACGTGGCCGGATCCTTCGGAGCTTGCGCAAAGTGACACGGCAATGAAGGGACTCTGGGTGGAAAGCGCCTACATGGTCGGTCTGCCCGAACACGCTGGCGAATACATGCTGGGCGCCACCAAGCGTGCCGCGCGGTTCTCCCGTGGCCGGGAGCGCGGATGGCCGATAGTTGAAGGAGTATCCGTAGAGCGTGCCCAATCCCAAGTCGGCGACGAGCAAGTCGCCGTTGATCCGGAAGCCTAACTCTCCGGGCCGATGACGAAGCACCGCCCAGCGCTAGTCGTCAGCAAGACCTCTTGCACTGCTGATTTGTCGACGCCGGGGAACTGGATCTGATCATTCAATTGACCCGGATCGATTGCGGCGATCTGGGAGGCCGTGGTGCCGTCTTTCAGGCGAACGTCGGCGGTCACTTGCTCGCCGTTAACTGCATTTGACGATTCGCGGAAGTAGTAGACATCGATCCCAGAGCCTGACGTGTCGGCATCCCAACCATCACGGTAGTAGCAGGCTGCGTTGCCCTCAGCGTCCGGGGGCGGCGGGGTGCAGATCGCCAACCCGACGCAGGATGGGGTCGTGCTGGGAGGGGAGGTCGCGTTGGGCGCTGCTGTGGCGCTGGGGGCGGCGCGAGTGGTAGTGACGGCTGGCTGTGGGGTTGTTGAGCTTGCTGTGGCGGCTTGGGGCGGCGACGGTGAGGGCGACGAACACGCAGCCAGATCGAAGACGGCAGCGAAAATTGCGCAGGCTTTCACATTTGCCAAGCGGACCCCTTCGCTGACAGTCAAATCCAGTATCTCCGCTGCTCAGACGGATTTTCGGCCTGGTTCGATTCCCGGCAGCTCCACCAGAGCAAGCTGGTTAGGGCCAAAAGCCTTGGCCAGCTTCTTTTTCGCCATATCTTTCACCTAGGCCTGCACGACCCGTGGCCTGGGTGGCCTGGCTTTTCGGTCGGTCGCCTCGCGGATGTAGTCCCCGATCTGGTGCAGCGACCGGGTGGCCTCAGGCACCATCGGCGTGGCGATCTGGAATACGTGCATTTGGCCGGGCCACACCCGCAGCTGGACCGGTACTCCGGCTGCGGCCAGCCGCCGCGCGGCGAGCCGGGCGTCGTGCAGCAGGACCTCGGAACCGGATACATGGATCAACGTGCGGGGCAGACCGGCCTCGATGTGGTCGAGCGGTTCGTAGATCTCCTCGGGGTGCCCGTCCACGATGTGACGCTGGGCCGCGCTGGCAATCAGGTCGACGAATGCGTCAAACGCCTTGGCCGGGAACATCGCATCGGTGCGGATGTTGGGGTGTGCCTGCTTGGGGGCCTTGGTGATCTGCATCAGCGGTGACATGCAGACAATGGCCGCGGGTTCCTCGCCTTCGTCGAGCAGCCGTTCGGCCAGCGCGAGTGACAGGTAGCCTCCGGCGGAGTCGCCGGCAAAAACGATCTGCTCGGGCCCGTAACCCCGGCCACGCAGCCACCGGTAGCCGTCATAGCAATCGTCGGTCGCCTCACCGATGGAATGCTTGGGTAGCATCCGGTAGTTCATCACCAGCACGGGGGCATCGGCGTATGTCGACAACTTGGTGACGAGCCGGTCATGGGTATTAGCGCCACAGGTCAAGAAGGCGCCACCGTGCATGTACATCACCACGCGCCGGGTGCCGTCGGCAGGCAGTACGCCAGCGGCACGGACCAATCGCGCAGTGCAATGCGGCAACCGAATCGTGGCGCGAACGCTGCCGGGTGCGGGCGACACGGCCCGAGCGGCGAAGTCGACGACGCCCCATGGCCACGGCAGATCGAGGAGGTAGCTACCAATTGTCAGGGCTGGACGGATGGTAAGCCGAGCGGCGAGCCAGGCGAGCCGGCCAGCGACGCTCGCGTCATCCTCCACGATTTCCCGAACCATCCCTGAGCCCTGCCGGTCGAACGTGACCGACGTTCGCCGATGAGCCGTACCGGCAGCGTGTTCGTCGATGCGTTC
>DATAZN010000218.1:0-5837 GCA_036272035.1 Mycobacterium sp.
ACGGTGGGATGCGCTGTGGGACAGGCTCTATGAAGCCTGTCAACCAGGTGTGCCGGCCATCGATCTACTTACCGCCTACCAGGCCGCTGGCGAAGAACTGCCGCCGATGCCCATCGCGCGGGGGCTGGGTCTGGGATTCGACCCGCCGGTGGTCTCTCAGCATCTGCCCGCGACGGCTGCCGAGGAGCGGCTGGAGCCGGGGATGGTGCTGGCGGTCACCGGATATGTCTGGCAATCGGGCGTCGGCGCCGTGTTCGGACGAGAGGCGGTGCTGATCACCCCCGACGGCCCCGAGGTCTTGACATCAAGCCCGTCATGGCAGGCATGAGTGCGGAACCTCGGGTCGAACCGCCGCTGGCCGGTTTCACGGTGGTCGAGCTATCGACCGGAATAGCAGGCGCGTACTGCACCAAGCTGCTTGCTGACGGCGGCGCCGCCGTCATCAAAGTCGAGCCACCAGAGGGTGATCCGCTGCGGCGTTGGTCGGCTTCCGGTGCGGCTATTGAACGAGGCGGCGACGGCGCGTTGTTCAGCTTTCTGGCAGGATCGAAACACAGTGTCATCGCCGATCCCGAGGTCGACTACGACATCCAAATGGTCGACAGGCTGTTGGCGACAGCGGATGCTGTGGTGTGGTCTGCAGGATCGAAACTAGCCGAGCGCCAGAGCTTTAGACCTGCTGCGATCCTTCGTGCGCACCCTCATCTGACCGTCACGTCGATCACACCGTTCGGCCTGGATGGTCCCTGGCGGGACCGGGCGGCCACCGAATTCACGCTGCAAGCCTGGTCGGGAGGAATCGTCGGGCTCGGGCGCGGTTCGCCGGAACGAGCGCCGGTGTTCGTCGGCGGCCAGGTCGGCGAGTATATGGCCGGGGCTTACGCAAGCGCAGCGACCCTGACGTCGCGGTTCCGCCGAATCAGCGGTGGCTCAGGCGAACCAGGAGAACTCATAGACCTGTCGATGCTGGAAACCCAGATCCTTGGCCTGACGTATTACCCGGTCACCTATTTCGAAATGCTCGGCCGGCCTTGGCGAGACGCCCGGCGGCTCACGGTTCCGGGCGTGGCGCAGGCGAAGGACGGCCTGGTGGACCTCGGCTGTGGGACAGCGCAGCAATGGTTCGACCTATGTGCGATGGTCGGTCACCCAGAGTGGATCGACGAGGAATCGCCACTGTCGATCACCGAGTTGGCCAACATTCACGCTGAAGAGATCTATGCCTGGGTCGAGAGCAACCCGGTCGACGAGATCCGCGAACTTGCAACGGCATTCCGGATTCCAAACGCGCCGGTGGCGAACGGGGCGAATATCGCATCGTTCGACCACTTCCAGGAGCGGGGCTCGTTTGTGCACAATCCGCGCGATTTGTTCCATCAGCCGGGCCCCCCTTACCGGATGCAGCCCGCACAGCTTCAGTCGCCTCTTCCGGCACCGCGGCTCGGGGAACACACGGCCCGTTACCGGGCCGCCAGCGCGACTCCGCAGACCCTGCCGACGCCTTCGGCGCCTGGAAACGGCCTGCCGTTCAGCGGGCTTCGGGTGTTGGACATGACGACGTTCTGGGCAGGCCCCAGTTGCACTCACTTTTTGGCCATGCTCGGCGCCGACGTCATCCACCTGGAATCCGTCAGCCGGCCCGACGGAACCCGAATGATCGCCGGCATACCAATCACCGAAGACCAGTGGTGGGAGAAGTCGCCGATCTTCGCGGCGCTGAACACCAACAAGAAAAGTTTGACGCTTGACTTGCAGACCCCACGCGGGCGCGAGCTGTTGCGCCGGCTCATCGCGACTTGCGATGTCATCGTGGAGAACTTCACACCCCGGGTGCTCGACCAGATCGGGCTGGACTTTGGTGCCGTTCAAACAGCCCGTCCTGACGCAGTCATGTTGCGAATGCCCGGCTTCGGACTCGACGGGCCGTGGCGCGACAACCCGGCGTTCGCATATGCCATCGAGTCCGCGTCCGGCCTGAGTTGGCTGACTGGCTATCCCGACCGCCCTCCTTACGAGCCGTATTCGATCGGTGACCCGAACGCAGGTGTGCATGCGCTCAACGGTCTCCTGCTAGCCCTGGAACACCGTCGCCGCACCGGCCAGGGTGTACTCGTCGAGGCCGCGATGGTCGATGCCGCGCTTAATGTTTCCGCCGAACAAATCATCGAGTACTCCGCGTACGGGTCTGTGCCGGAACGGGCGGGCAATCGAGGACCAACCGCGGCACCGCAGAATCTCTACCGCAGCGCAGATATCGACGAGTTCGGTCGCCTCGACAGCTGGGTCGCCATTGCGGTGGCAACTGACGATCAGTGGGAAAGGCTCTGCTGTGCACTCGGATCGCCCTCGTGGGCAACCGATCCCAGGCTGTCAACCGAAGCAGGGCGGCGCGCACACCACGGTCTCGTCGATGAGCAGCTAGCTGCCTGGTGTAAGGACCGCGGCCGGGACGACATCGTCCGAACCTTGTGGGATGCCGGTGTGCCCGTAGCCAAGGTCATGCAACCCCATCGTCAAACGGAGTTGGACCAGTTGGCATTTCGTGGCTTCTTCGAAGAATTCGATCACCCGGTGAACGGCCGGGCTAAGCTCAGCACCGTGCCGGCGAGGTTCTCCGGTGGGCCGGCCCTTTTCCATACTAAATCCGCGCCCATGCTTGGGCAGCACAATCATGAGTTGCTTGCAGGGCTCGGCCTGACAGCGTCAGAGATTGCCGACCTGGAAGCTGACGGAATCATTGGCTGCGCCCCGACTAGCTAGTGACTCCACCCGTCGCCGGCCTGGTCATCGAATGTCTGGTCGATGCGATCGAATCTCCGGCGGATTGATGCACGAGCGGCCGAATGGGGCAGCACGTATAGACGATTGGCCGCAATCGCGTCGACGGTCAGGCGGGCTACCTCGTCCACGTTCAGGGTGTCCGGTTGCGCCGGAGCGCTCGTCGCAGACAGCCCATAATCCGCGCCCATGATGCGTTCGGAGTTCGAGAGCAGCTTGGTCTCGACGACCATGGGGCAGAGCACCGACACACCGATGCCGTTGTCTTTGACCTCACGGGCCAGATTCTCGGCCAGGCCCACGACGCCGTATTTCGCGACGCTGTAGGCGCCGAGGCCGACGTTGGGCATCAGGCCGGCGAACGACGCGGTGAAGGCGACGTGGCCGGTGCCCTGCTTGAGCAACCGGGGCAGGAACGCCTCGACGGCATGAATCGAGCCCCACAGGTCGATGTCGATCACCCAGCGCCAGTCGTCGTGAGTCATCTGCGCCATCGGACCTGCGACAACAATGCCGGCATTGCTGAAGACCACGTCGACCTGACCGAGAAGACGAAATGCCTCATCGGCGAGGTGAATCATCTCCTTGAGATACCTGACATCACACGTCACGCCGTGCGCTTCGAACCCCTGGGCCTGCAAATGCGCGACCGCCTGCTCCAGCGACGGCTGGTCGACATCGGCTAGCACGACACGCGCTCCCCGACTTGCGAACTCGGTCGCGCTCGCGAAACCGATACCGCTTGCACCGCCGGTGATCACGGCGCCTTTGCCTTCATATCCGTTCATGGCGCGACGGTAGCCGATTGGTCTGGGCGCGCGGCGACGGCCCCGGTCAGCGGGTGATCGCGTCCCGGCCGCCGGATATGGACAACTCCGAAAGCGTCACGGTGCAGAGCTACTTCAGGCAGCTGCCGCCGTCGATCGGTAGCGTGACGCCGGTGACGTAACGCGCCTCGTCGGACGCCAGGAACAGCACCGCGTTGGCGATGTCCTCGGGCTCGACCCAGCCGATCGGCAGGGTGTGCATCAGCTGGCCGACGACCTTCATGTCATCGGGGCCTGGATTCTTCAGATCGGGACGGAACAGCTTCATCGTGCCGTCGTTCATGAACAGCGGGGTGTTGACGTTGGTCGGGTGCACAGAGTTGACGCGGATGTTCTGCGCGCCGAGCTCGACGGCGAAGGTGCGCATCAAGCCGACCACACCGTGCTTGGCGGCGACGTAGTGACCGGTGTGCGGGTAGGCCTTGAGGCCGCCGACCGAGCTGGTGAGGATGATCGAGCCGCCGTTGCCGCCGGCGAGGATATGCGGCACACCGGCTTTCACGGTCTTCCACACTCCGCCAAGGTTGATGTCGATCATGGCGGTCCAGTCGGCTTCACTGGTCTTGTCCAACGTCTGGCCACCGTTGCCGATACCTGCGTTGGCGACGATGATGTCGAGCCGGCCGAGCTGCTCGACGCCGGTGTCCAGCGCGGCCTTGAGCGCGTCGTAGTCACGGACATCGACCTCGGCGGTGAAGATCCGACGGTTGTGGCCCTTGACCAGGTCCGCGGTCTCGGCCAGATCCTCGGGCGTGGAGGCGGCGATCAGGTCCACGGTGTCGATCTTCTTACAGATGTCCACTGCGATGATGTCGGCACCTTCTTGGGCCAACCGCACCGCATGCGCGCGGCCCTGACCGCGGGCCGCACCGGTGATGAATGCGACCTTGCCTTCAACTCGACCCGTCATCATTTCCTCATTTCATTACTTGTGCCTGAACTCAATCTGCTGTGGCTCAACCGATGACCGCCGGCATGGTGTCCCAGCCACGCACGGTGGACGTCGGAGACAATGCGGCACGGTTGAGGTCGACTTGCCATTCGGGGAAGCGCTTCAAGATCTCCTCGAGCGCGATCCGCCCCTCCAGCCTGGCCAGTGCCGAGCCCAGGCAGTAGTGGGTACCGACGCTGAAGGAGAGGTGCTGGCTCGGCTCGCGGTGAATGTCGAAAACATCGCCGTCCGGCGGGAATTGGCGGTGGTCCCGGTTCGCGGAGCCGATGAGCATCATCATGGCGCTGCCCTCTGGCACCGTCTGCCCGTAGTAGGTGATGTCGCGGGTCACGTAGCGCGCCACGTGTGGAGCCGGCGGTTCGAAGCGCAGAAGTTCCTCGATGGCCGCGGGGATGAGGGCGGGGTTCGCGGCCAGGTCGCGTCGCTGGTCGGGATGCTCGGCGAGCACCTTGCCGGCCCAGCCGATCAGTCGGGTGGTGGTCTCGTTGCCGGCGCCGGAAACGACGCTGATGTAGGTGAGTAGCTCCTCGCGGGTCAGTCGCCGCGTAATGCCCATCTCGTCGGTGAATTCGACATTCAGCAGATCGGTCATGATGTCGTCGGAGGGATGCTCGGCTCGCCAGTCAATGAATTCGGCGAAGAACTCTCCGGTGTTCATGCCCTCGGCTGCCGCCTTCATCGGCTTGCCCGCCTCGGTGCGCATCTGATCGTTCGTCAAATCCCTTGCGGCTTCTTGGTATTCATCGGGAATCCCGAGCAGCATGCCGATCACCCGCATCGGCATCTGCGCACCGAGGTCGCCGACGAAATCGAAACTGTCGCCGCCGGTAATCGGATCCAAACTGTGCGCACAGAATTCGCGGATCTTGTGCTCAAGATCATTGATCTTGCGCGGGGTGAACATGCGGGCCAGCAGTTTGCGGTGCACATCGTGGATCGGCGGGTCTTCGAAGATGATCACGCCGGCCGGAATGTCGATGTTGGCCTTGATCAACTCGATGATCGCGCCGCGGGCCGAACTGAAGGTTTCGTGGTCGACGAGCGCTCGGTCGACATCGGGGTATCGGCTCAACGCATAGAAGTCATGCTCCTCGTTGTAATAAAGCGGCGCCTCTTCGCGGATCGCCCGGAACGCCCGGTACGGATCGGCATTGATCTCCACGTCGTACGGGTCGTAGTAGACGCCGTCGGGTGCAGTCACGGTCACGGAGCTTCGCCTCTCGCTGCGGGCGCAGAGTTGGTAGCGCTAAGAATCTGCGGCAACTCTGTCATCAGCCACC
>DATAZN010000219.1:0-35668 GCA_036272035.1 Mycobacterium sp.
TGGCCAACCAGCTCGTCGACGGCGGCTGCGACGGCCTGGTCATATCCGGCACCACAGGCGAGTCGCCGACCACCACCGACGCCGAGAAGCTCGCCCTGCTGCGGGCCGTACTCGAAGCGGTGGGCGACCGCGCCCGCGTCATCGCCGGCGCGGGCAGCTATGACACCGCGCACAGCATCCAGTTGGCGAAGGCGAGTGCCGCCGAGGGGGCGCACGGTCTGCTGGTGGTCACGCCCTACTACTCGCGACCTCCGCAAGCCGGGCTGGTCGCACACTTCACCGCGGTCGCCGACGCGACGCCACTGCCGGTGCTGCTCTACGACATTCCGCCGCGCTCGATGGTGCCGATCGAATTCGAGACGCTGCGCGTATTGGCGGCGCACCCCAACATCGTCGGGGTCAAAGACGCCAAGGGCGATTTACATGGCGGCACGCAACTGATGGCGGAGACGGGCCTGGCCTACTACTCCGGCGATGACGCGCTGAACCTGCCGTGGCTGGCGATGGGCGCCACCGGTTTCATCAGCGTGATTTCCCACCTGGCGGCTGGCCAGCTCCGAGACCTGCTGTCCGCCTTCGCTTCCGGAGATGTCACTACTGCTCGCAAAATCAATGTCGCGCTTGCCCCCCTGAGCAATGCGATGAGCAGATTAGGCGGTGTGACGCTGGCCAAGGCGGGATTACGCCTGCAGGGCATCGAGGTTGGCGACCCGCGGCTGCCGCAGCTCGCCGCGACGGCCGAACAGATCGATGCACTGGCTGCCGACATGCGCGCAGCGTCGGTGCTCAGATGAGTCAGAGGGTGGCTCGCAGGTGGATGTAGACCTTCAACCGCCAGGTCCGCTGACCACAGGTGGTTTGCGGGTGACCGCATTGGGCGGAATCAACGAAATCGGCCGCAACATGACGGTTTTCGAGCATCTGGGCCGGTTGTTGATCATCGACTGCGGGGTGAAGTTTCCCACCCACGACGAGCCGGGCGTCGATCTGATCCTGCCTGATCTGCGTCACATCGAACACCGGCTCGATGACCTCGAGGCGCTGGTGCTGACGCACGCCCACGAAGACCACATCGGGGCGATCCCGTTCCTGCTCAAAATGCGGCCCGACATACCGATTGTCGGTTCGAAGTTCACCCTGGCCCTGCTCGCCGCGAAATGCCGTGAGCACCGGCTGAAGCCGGTCTTCGTTCAGGTGGCCGAAGGGATGCGCACCACGCACGGAGTGTTCGAGTGCGAGTTCTTCGCGGTCAACCACTCCATTCCCGACGCGCTGGCTATCGCCGTTCGCTCCGGTGCTGGAACCGTTCTGCACACCGGCGATATCAAGCTCGATCAATTACCGCCCGACGGCCGACCGACCGACCTGCCGGGCATGTCACGGCTCGGCGACGCCGGCGTCGATTTGCTGTTGTGCGATTCGACCAACGCCGAGATCCCTGGTGTGGGGCCGTCGGAGAGCGAGGTCGGGCCGACGCTGCACCGGCTGATTCGCAGCGCTCAGGGGCGCGTCATCGTCGCGTGCTTTGCTTCCAACGTCGATCGGGTGCAGCAAATCATCGACGCCGCGACGGCGCTGGGTCGACGGGTGTCGTTCGTCGGGCGATCCATGGTGCGCAACATGGGAATCGCGCGCGACCTAGGTTTTCTGCAGGTGGACGAGTCGGATCTGGTCGACATCGGCGCCGCCGAGATGATGGCGCCCGACCAGGTTGTGTTGATCACCACCGGAACTCAGGGCGAACCGATGGCGGCGCTGTCGCGGATGTCGCGCGGCGAGCATCGCAGCATCACGCTGACGTCCGGAGACCTGATCATCCTGTCGTCCTCGCTGATACCGGGCAACGAGGAGGCCGTCTACGGGGTCATCGACGAGCTGGCCAAGATCGGTGCTCGCGTTGTCACCAATCAGCAAGTTCGCGTGCATGTTTCGGGTCATGCGTATTCCGGTGAGCTGCTGTTCCTCTACAACGGGGTTCGCCCTCGCAACGTCATGCCGGTGCACGGCACCTGGCGGATGCTGCGAGCCAACGCCAAGCTCGCCGCCAGCGCGGGGGTGCCGGAAGAATCGATCGTGTTGGCCGAGAACGGGGTCAGCGTCGACCTGGTGGGCGGCGCGGTGCGCATCGCCGGTGCGGTACCGGTCGGCAAGATGTTCGTGGACGGCTTGATCACCGGTGACGTCGGCGACATCACGTTGGGCGAACGGCTGATCCTGTCATCGGGTTTCGTGGCAGTGACGATCGTGGTCGGCCGCGGTACCGGGAAGGTGGCGGCCCCGCCGCAAGTGCATTCGCGGGGCTTCTCCGAAGACCCCAAGGCGCTGGAGCCCGCCGTCCGCAGAGTCGAGGCGGAGTTGGAATCGCTTGCGGCCGAAAACGTTACCGATCCGGCCCGGATCGCACAGGCGGTCCGTCGCGCGGTTGGCAAGTGGGTGGGGGAGACCTACCGTCGCCAGCCGATGATCGTGCCGACCGTTATCGAGATCTGAGGTCCGCGCCCTCGGGCTCGGTGTGACCCATCGCCTCGACGATGTGGCCGAACAACAAACCCGCAAAGGCTGCCAGCTGCCCCTGGGCCAGGATGAGCTGCTGCCGCAACGGCGGTACCGCGGTGAAATCGCCGCCGGCCAGCTCGTCGAGAAGAGCGATGCCGCTGCAATACTGACTGCGAAGCTCAGCGACCCGTTGTCGCAGCGATCCCACCGCGTAGAGGCCGCCGGGCGCCACGCGGAACACCGACAGCAGGCGGTCAACGAAAACGGTCACGTGGAGTTCGTGCGGGTCGTCTTGCGGATCGGGATCCAGACGGCGGGTTGCCACGTCGAGGACGGCGGCCTGATGTCGTGACAGGAATCGGTACGCCGGTTCGGCAGATGCCCCCGGCTGTACGCCCGGTAGCGGGACAGCCTCGTCGCTGGCCACGTATCGAGTATGACGACCGAAGTACTCAGACTCCGTGAATGTCCACGTCACGGCGTGTCGCGGTCGGCCAACGCCGTCGCCGGATCGTCGGGGCCGAAATTAGCTACGTCTTCTCTGCGTAGGCCGACCATTCGATCGGCGACACGGTGAGTTGGCGACCGGTTGGCGCGACGTAACGCCGCATGATCAGGTCGGGTCCGGCTTGCTCGGCCAATTGCCATCCGTGTCCGGCCAGAAACGCCGCTACCTCTTGCGGCGCCATCCCGAACTGCCACAGCTGCTGACGCTGCCGGAACCTGCGGTAAAGGGCGTCGGCACCGTAGAGGTTGATGCCGTCGATGAAATCCCTTCGGACATAGGTGAACACCAATCGGCTTCCCGATGTCGCCTGCCGCAGTCTTTTCAACGTGCAATCCACAGCTTCGGCGCTCAGGTACTGGGTCACGGCTTCCCAGACGAAAAAGGTGCGGCTGTCGGGGCGGTAACCGTGTCCGGTCAGCACGTCGAGGACGTCGTCGTGTTCAAAGTCCAACGGCACCAACCGAACCGATACCGGCTGCTCGCCCAGCACTCGCCGTACAGCCGCCCTCTTGCGGGCGATGTTGACAGGTTGGTCGACCTCGAAAATCGGGATCCGGGTCTTTCTGGCCAACCGGTAGGCCAGCGTGTCGAATCCGGCTCCCAGTACGACCACGGCGTCGATGTCGTCGAGTGATTCGTTGACCTTGTCGGCGATATAGCGCTTACGGCAGTTCATGCTGGCCCACAGGCCTGGGCCCTCGCGCTCCATCGCGGCCATCGTCAACTGTCTCATCAGGTTCGGCGGCGTCGCGGTGACCAGCCACCGGGTCGGCGCAGGCAAGAACCGCGCCGCCAGGTCGTCGTCCACCAACCGTCGGCCGGGCGGTTCGCTTTGTTCCAATGCGACCAGGACCATGGGGCCAAAAGCGGTTTGCGCCGCTGGATTTCTCGCCACGCGTTACTTGTTCAGAAAGCCTGCGTCGACCGGCAGCGTGACGCCGGTGATGTAGCGGGCCTGGTCGGATACCAGCCACGCGACCGCGTTGGCAATGTCTTCGGGTTGGAGCACCTCCACCGGTAACGCATTGCCCATGCTGCCCGGCGAATCTGACTCGGCCGCCATCTTGGCCAGCCATCCCCGGGTGAAGTCGTTGTCGATCATCGGGGTTTCGACGCCGGTCGGGTGAATCGAGTTGACCCGGATGTTCTGTTTGGCAAGCAGATTCGCGTACACGCGCATCAGACCGACCACGCCGTGCTTGGCGGCCGCGTAGCCCACCGATCCCGCATCGGGGCTACCCACGCCGGCCAGTCCGGCGGCGGAACTGATCAGCACGATGGATCCGCCCGCCCCTTGCTTGACCAAGGTCGGTAGCGCGGCCTTGATGGTGTTGTAGACGCCGGTGAGGTTGACGTCGATGACGTCGCGCCAGCCGTCGTCACCCGATTGCATTGGCGCGATACCGGCGTTGGCGATCACGATGTCGAGTCGGCCTAGTTCGTCAACACCCGCCTGAACCGCGTCCGACAGCGACGCTCGGTCGCGAACGTCGGCCTCCTTAGCCACGATCCGTGCGCCGGTGTCTTCGACGAGTTTGACGGTGGCGGCAAGATCGTCGGCGGTCGCCAGTGGGTAGGGAACGCTGGCAATCGGCGCGCAGATGTCGACCCCGATGATGTCGGCGCCCTCGGACGCCAGTCGCACCGCATGGGCGCGGCCCTGTCCGCGGGCGGCACCGGTGATCAGTGCGACCTTTCCTTTTAGCCGCCCTTCGGGACCAACGCCGGTCACGGGCGAATTTGCCCTTTGTCCGGGTCGCCGGCGGGAACTGGTTGCAGCATTTTGATGTCGGGTGCACCGACCAGGTGCTCGCCGGCCGCGGTGAACATCTTGGCTACCGCGGGAGCGCTGCTATGGGTCTTCAGTGCTTCTTCGTCGGCCCATTGCTCGACGAAGACGAAGGTTTCGCCCGATTGGTTGACCGAATACAGCTGGCAACCGGGCTCTGCGTGCACCTCCTCGGCCGCGGTCGTGAGGATGTCACGAACGGTGTCGACCGATTCGGGTTTGACGGTCAGCGTGGCGACGACGACGACGGGCATGCAGGCCTCCTGAAGATGAGTGACGAGTGTCACCCTACCCAGCTGTTTTCGCCGCTGAATCGCCGGTTAAATGGTCACGGCCAGGTAACCAGTGTGGCGGATGGTGCAGATGGTGTTTTAGCGATTAGGCTTGCCGCATGGCTAGCAAGACTGTCGCGCGCTCCGGAGCCCGAACGGGCAGGTCAAAGAGCTCTTCGCGGTCGGCGCAGCCCCGGCGTAGCCCTGCCCGAAGGCCCGCCAAGGCTCCGCGTCGGCCCACCAGGCGCCGCAACCACTCGCTGGTGACCAGCGCCGGGCTGGCGTGTGGTCGCGCCGTGCGTGCGACGTGGCTGATGCTGGCCAAGGGAACCGGCAGCACGGCCCGGTCGGTGGGGCGGGCCCGCGAGATCGATCCGGGCCACCGTCGCGACGGGATTGCTCTGGCGCTGCTGGGTCTGGCGGTCGTCATCGCTGCCAGTTCCTGGTTCGACGCCGCCCGCCCGGTCGGCGCATGGGTCGATTCGGTGGTGCGCATCTTCATCGGCTCGGCGGTGGTGGCGCTGCCCGTGGTCACCGCCGCGGTCGCCGTGCTGTTGATGCGCACCGAGCCAAATCCGGAGGCCCGCCCCCGACTGGTGCTCGGCGCGGCGATGATGACGCTGCCAGTGCTGGGCCTGTGGCATCTTTGGGCCGGCTCGCCGGACACTCCGGCCGGACGTGCGCACGCCGCCGGATTCATCGGCTTCGCCATCGGGGGACCGCTCTCGGAAGGGTTGACCAAGTGGATCTGCGCGCCGCTGTTGTTCATCGGCGCGCTGTTCGGCCTACTTCTGTTGACTGGCACCACGATCCGCGAACTGCCTGACACGCTGCGCTCCATGTTCGGCACCCGGATGTTCGACTACCGCGACGGCGAAGAGTACTACGACGAACCGGGCACGGAAAGCGGTGTCGCCGAAGACTTTTCCGACGGTTATTACGACGAATCCTCGGCGTACGGCGACGAAGCCCAGGCGTGGCCGTCGAGCGCCGGTCCGGTCGCCGCGGACGACAACCCGACGGTGCCGGAGCCCACGGTGTCGCGCGGCCGCAAGCGCGATGCCAAACCCGTTGCCAAGCAAGACACCCTGGTTCTCGACCGGGTTGTCGAGGGCCCGTACACACTGCCGGCGCTAAGCCTGCTGGTGGCCGGCGATCCGCCGAAGAAGCGCAGCACCGCCAACGATCAGATGGCCGATTCGATCAGCTCGGTCCTGCAACAGTTCAAGGTCGACGCCGCGGTCACCGGCTGCACGCGCGGGCCGACCGTCACCCGCTACGAGGTCGAGCTGGGCCCCGGCGTCAAGGTGGAGAAGATCACCGCGTTGCAGAAGAACATTGCCTACGCGGTAGCCACCGAGAGCGTCCGGATGCTCGCGCCGATCCCGGGCAAGTCCGCCGTCGGCATCGAGGTGCCCAACACCGACCGCGAAATGGTGCGCCTGGCCGACGTTCTCACCGCGCCGTCGACCCGCCGCGACCACCACCCGCTGGTGATCGGGCTGGGCAAGGACATCGAAGGCGACTTCATCTCGGCCAACCTAGCCAAGATGCCGCACCTACTGGTCGCGGGTTCCACCGGCTCCGGCAAGTCCAGCTTCGTCAACTCGATGCTGGTGTCGCTGCTCACCCGCTGCACCCCGGAGGAGGTCAGGATGATCCTGATCGACCCGAAGATGGTGGAACTGACACCGTATGAAGGCATTCCGCACCTGATCACGCCGATCATCACCCAGCCGAAGAAAGCGGCAGCGGCGCTGGCGTGGCTGGTCGAGGAGATGGAACAGCGCTACCAGGACATGCAGGCGTCCCGGGTGCGTCACATCGACGACTTCAACGCGAAGGTGCGCAGCGGAGAGATCACCGCGCCGTTGGGCAGCCAGCGGGAGTACCGGCCCTACCCGTACGTCGTGGCGATCGTCGACGAGCTCGCCGACTTGATGATGACCGCGCCGCGCGACGTCGAGGATGCCATCGTGCGGATCACCCAGAAGGCCCGTGCCGCAGGCATTCACCTGGTGCTGGCCACTCAGCGCCCCTCCGTCGACGTGGTGACCGGCTTGATCAAGACCAACGTGCCATCGCGGCTGGCGTTCGCCACGTCGTCGCTCATCGACAGCCGGGTGATCCTGGATCAGGCCGGCGCCGAAAAGTTGATCGGCATGGGCGACGGTCTGTTCTTGCCGATGGGTGCGAGTAAGCCGCTGCGGCTGCAGGGTGCCTACATCACCGACGAGGAGATCCACGCCGTCGTCACTGCCTGCAAGGACCAAGCGGAACCCGAATATACCGAGGGCGTCACTACGGCCAAGGCCAGCGGCGAACGCAAGGATGTCGACCCCGACATCGGCGACGACATGGATGTCTTGCTGCAGGCCGTCGAGTTGGTGGTATCCAGCCAGTTCGGCTCGACATCGATGCTGCAACGCAAGCTTCGGGTCGGTTTCGCCAAAGCCGGCCGGCTGATGGACCTGATGGAGACCCGCGAAATCGTCGGCCCGAGCGAAGGTTCCAAAGCGCGTGACGTGTTGGTCAAGCCCGAGGACCTGGCCGGAACGCTGGCGCTGATCCGCGGCGGCTCCAACGCCGACGGCTCGGATGCCGACAGCGAAATCGACTGAGCCGCAGACTAGTCGAGCCGAGACGCCTGGTAGTAGTAAATGCTCCAGCCGTCCTCGTTGTGCTTGACCACCACGCCGAGGAACACGCTGATGACATGCCGGTCTGGAAACGTGAAGTCGGCGTGGACATATCCGAGCACCTGGTCGGCGGCCAGTCGGCGGGCCTGCAGGATCTGGTACTCGACTGTCAGGCCTACCGGTTGGCTCGCGTAATAGGCGATAACGCCTTGGCGGCCAACGCTGTAGGGGCGTAGACCCTGGAAGATGGCGTCCTCGGTGAAGACCTTGGAGACCCGTTCGGGCTGGTGTGCGTCGATGCCGGCCTTCCAGCGGTCCAGGGCGTCGCGCAGCGCATCAGCGTCCAGCACTTTGACCTCCATCCACGTGCAGGATCTCGCCGGTGACAAAAGGCGAGTTCTCCAGATACAGCACGCCCTTGACGACATCGCCGATCTCGCCCACGCGCCCCAACGGATGCCTCTTGGCCAATGCATCGTATGTCGCCGGATCGTGCATGGGAGTGCGAATGTCGCCGAGAGCGACGGCGTTGCACCGGATGCCGTGCTTCGCGTACTCGATCGCCAGTTCTTTGGTCACGGCGTTCAACCCGCCTTTGGTCAGTGACGCCAACGCAGACGGGAGCGCAGAGTCCGCGTGGTCGACCAGGCTGGTGGAGACGTTGACTAGGTGGCCGCCTGCCCCGCCGCTCAGCATCGCGGACACCGCGGCACGCGAAACCTCGAAAAACCCGCGCAGATTGACTCCGGTGATCGCGTCATAGTCTGCGTCGGTGTACTCGGTGAACGGCTTGGAGATGAAGATGCCGGCGTTGTTAACCACCGTTCGGATGCCTCCGAATCGCTCGAGCGCCGCGTCGACGATGCGTTGGCCGACGCCGGGCTGTGCGATATCCCCGGCGACTGTGAGGACCATCGGATCGTCGCTTGGGCTCACGTTTCGCGAGTTGGCGACGACGGCGTAACCGAGCCTGCGGTAGCCGGCGACCAGGCCTGCGCCGATTCCCTTGGAAGCGCCGGTGATGACGACAACCGGTTGAGCGTCCACCTCTTCCATCCTTCTGCACGGCGTGCACGCATGCCATGGGCGCGAGGGAATCCGCTTCGCTACAGCACCAGCAGCATCCGCGAGTTGCCCAGAGTGTTCGGCTTGACGTAGCTGAGATCCAGGAACTCGGCGACACCGATGTCGTAGGAGCGGCACATCTCCTCGAAAACCTCGGCAGTCACCGGGGTGCCCTCGATCTCGGTGAACCCGTGGCGGGTGAAGAACTCGGTCTCGAAGGTCAACACGAACAGCCGCTGCAGCTGCAAGTCACGGGCGATCCGGAGAAGCTGGTCGACGATGGCATGCCCGATGCCGCGTCCCGTCATCGACGGGTCGACGGCGACGGTGCGCACCTCGCCGAGATCAGCCCACAACACATGCAATGCGCCGCAACCGACCACGACGCCCTCATGCTCGGCCACCCAGAACTCCTGGACGGCTTCATACAGCGTCACCAGGTTCTTTTCCAACAAAATCTTGCCCGCGTAGGTGTCGACGAGGTCCTTGATCACCGCGACGTCGGAGGTTCGCGCGCGCCGGATCGCGGGCCCGTTGGCCGGCGGATCGCTCGCTGCGTTCACGAATTGCAGAGTATCGGTTCGGGCTCGCCCGGCGACGATGCAGTGGGGGCACCTCCGAGCCGCGCCGCGGCGAGGGGGACACGTGGCGCGATGAGGAGCAGCGGGCAATCAGGGCTCGCCCGGCGACGATGCTGATCACGTGGCGCGACGTGGAGCGGGTAATCAGGCCCAACGGTGCGGTAACCGATATTCTGTTGCGGTGTCGGGACAGCCTCAAACAGGTCCAGTAGTCCCGCGCGTTCGGGTCACCAACCTCGCCAACGTGCTCACGCTGTTGCGGCTGGTGCTCGTCCCGGTCTTCCTGCTGGCATTGTTCGCCGGTAACGGGCACGAAACCGCCAGCCGGATAATCGCTTTCGTCGTTTTCGCGGTCGCCGTCATCACCGATCGTTTCGACGGCGCGCTGGCCCGAAACTACGGCATGGTGACCGAATTCGGCACGATGGCCGACCCGATCGCGGACAAGACGCTGATCGGCGCCGCGCTGATCGGGCTGTCGATGCTCGGTGAACTGCACTGGTGGGTGACAGCCGTCATCCTGGCCCGCGAGGTCGGGATCACGGTGTTGCGGTTTGTCATGCTGCGCCACGGCGTCATCCCTGCCAGTCGCGGCGGAAAGCTCAAGACCCTCGTGCAAGCCGTCGCGATCGGAATGTTCGTGCTGCCGGTGTCGGGTTCCTGGCTGGTGGCCGCATGGGTGGTGATGGCGGCCGCGATCGTGCTGACCGTGCTCACCGGGTTGGACTACGTCGCCTCCGCCGCAAGGGATGCTCGTGGACGACCCGCTGCTCAGTGACGATGCGCGTGGACTGGTCGCCGATCTGACCGTCCGCAAGCAGAGCGTCGCGACCGCCGAGTCGCTGACCGCAGGCCTGCTGGCCGCGACGCTTGCCGGGGTGCCCGGTGCCAGCGAGGTCCTGCGTGGCGGCCTGATCACCTATACCGAGCACACCAAAGTCGTGCTGGCCGGCGTCGCGCCGCAGATACTCGACGAGGTCGGCCCCGTCGCGGGCGCGACTGCCCGAGCGCTGGCCGTCGGCGCGCGCCAACGCTGCGATGCCACCTGGGGTGTCGGGTTGACCGGCGTCGCCGGACCCGAGCCGCACGGCGGGCATGAAGTGGGCACGGTGTTCATGGGTCTGGCCGGCCCGGTGGACACCGAGGTGATCGAGCTGAAGCTCACCGGTACGCGCTGGGACATCCGAATCTCGGCGGTGCGCGAGTCGATCAGCAGGCTGCGGGCGCTGGTCGCGGCCGAGTAAGCCAGCCCGGGAACCATTGGCAGCGCGGCGTGCGTTGACCTGATGAAGAATCAAGCTGACCGGAGTTAAGGAGAGCGCGATGGCGTCATTGCTACGCGAAGTCCTCGGCGACGTACTGCGTCGTTCCCGCACCAAGCAAGGTCGCACGCTGCGCCAGGTATCCGACTCCGCGCGGGTCAGCCTGGGATACCTGTCCGAGGTCGAGCGCGGCCGCAAAGAGGCCTCCAGCGAGCTGCTCAGCGCGATCTGCGAGGCGTTGGACGTGCCATTGTCTCAGCTGCTCATCGACGCCAGCGAACAGCTGGCCCGCCGGGAGCGGGCCATGGCCAGCGCCCCGAGTGCGAACAACATCGACGCCAGCACCAAGGTCGTCATTCCGCCCGTCGTCTCGATGGCGGTCGCCTAGTCCGGCTAGCGAGGGTGTGGCAATCGTGGCGGAGACGATAAGTTGAGCCTCAGGGCAGACACCTACACACAAAGGCGGAGCTAAACCCATGGCCAATCCGTTCGTCAAGGCGTGGAAGTACGTCATGGCGCTGTTCAACTCGAAGATCGACGAACACGCCGACCCGAAAGTGCAGATCCAGCAGGCCATCGAGGAGGCGCAGCGTCAGCACCAGGCGTTGACTCAGCAGGCCGCGTCGGTGATCGGCAACCAGCGCCAACTCGAGATGCGGCTCAACCGGCAACTGGCCGACATCGAGAAGCTTCAGGTCAATGTCCGGCAGGCGGTGACGCTGGCCGACCAGGCCACCGCTGCGGGGGACACCGCCAAAGCCACCGAATACAACAACGCCGCGGAGGCGTTCGCGGCTCAGTTGGTGACGTCTGAGCAGAGCGTGGAAGACCTCAAGGCATTGCACGACCAGGCGCTGGGCGCTGCTGCACAGGCCAAGAAGGCCGTCGAGCAGAACGCGATGGTGCTTCAGCAGAAGATCGCCGAGCGCACCAAGCTACTCAGCCAGCTGGAGCAGGCCAAGATGCAGGAGCAGGTCAGCAAGTCGCTACGGTCGATGAGCGAGCTCGCCGCGCCCGGTACCACCCCGAACCTCGACGAGGTGCGCGACAAGATCGAGCGCCGCTACGCCAACGCCCTCGGCCAGGCTGAACTGGCTCAGAGTTCGGTGCAGGGCCGGATGATCGAGGTCGAGCAGGCCGGTGTGGAGATGGCCGGCCACTCGCGGTTGGAGCAGATCCGGGCTTCGATGCGTGGTTCGGCTTTGCCGACTGGGGGGTCGGCCGGCGGCGCGGCGAGCGATTCCGCGACTGCGCAGAGCACCCCGGCATCGGCTCCTACGGCTGCGCCCACCGAGAAGCCCCTCGGTCAGTAGAGAACGAGCGAGTCGATGGCGGTGCAGCCCGGTCGCAACTTCGCGTGGCGGACATTGCTGATGCGCGGCCTCGACACGGCCAGCGACCTTTCCGAGCTGTTGATCCAGAAGATCAGCGCTGCCACGGATCCGCGGGAACGGCAGCTGCGTCGCCGGCGCCGCGCGCTGCGCTGGGGTCTGATCTTCAGCGCGGGGTGCGTGTTCTGGGGTGTGGTGACGGCGATCCTGGCGGCATGGGGCTGGTTCGCGCTGTTGCTGGAGATCACCGGCGGCGTCGCTGTCGCGCAAGCGATGATCGCCACGCTTCTGCTGATCCGCTACCGGTGGCTGAAAGCCGATCCGCTGCCCGCGCAGCGGCCCACCAACATTCGGCGCCTGCCGCCGCCGAGTTCGGCGGCACGACCGGCGATGTACGCGCTCGGCGCTTCCGAACGGGGCTTCTTCTCGTTGCTCGGGGTCATGGAGCGCGGAAACATGCTGCCCGACACCGAGATTAGTGACCTGACCGCGGCGGCCAAAAAGAGCTCGGCCGCCATGGCGGCTACCGCCGCCGAGGTGGTGTCGATGGAGCGTGCGGCCAATGGCACGCCGCAGTCCCGCTCGTATCTGGCGCCCACCATCAACGCGTTCACCGCGCAATTGAGCGCCGGGGTGCGTCAGTACAACGAAATGGTTACCGCAGCAGCGCAATTGGTGTCATCGGCGAGCGGTGATCGCGGCGCCGCATTGGTCGCGCCACGACAGCGCTACCGTGACGAGCTTGCCGGTGCCACCGATCGTCTGGTCGGCTGGTCGCAGGCCTTCGACGAACTCGGCGGGCTACCCCGCCGGGCGTAGAGCTCAGATGTCCTGGCCGTGGCTGGTCGACTCGTCCCTAGGGCCGTAGCGTTCGATATAGGCCTTCCGCATTTGCTCGTCGCGCTTGCTACGGCGCTCGTCGACCAGATCCGGGTTCAGACCGTGCACCTGCAGCATGTGCCGGCGCCACACCTTGTTCAGCGCATGCGAGAAGTACACGAACGGAATCAGGATCGGCAGCGTCATGCTCAGATGGACCTCGAGCGTCGTCGGGATCAGCCAGAACGGCGCGAGCACCAGCACCGCCGGAACAGCGACCCGTCGCATCATCCGGCCGGTCGCGCCCTTGCTGGTCAGATCGTTGCGCACCCAGTCCCGCATCGAGTCGGGTAGCTGCCCGCCGCAGCAGTATCGGATGAACTGAAGCGCGTTGGGTCGTAAGCCGCTGTCGGACATCGGGGTTAGAACGACGTCCGCAGGGCCGGCACCACCAGGCCCGCGAGGCCGCGCAGAGTTGCCTTGAACATGTCGAAGAAATCGAAGTAGTCGCGCCACAACGTGATCTTTCCGTCGTGGACTTCGAATACGCCGCAGACCCAGAACTGCAGCCGCAGCGGCCCGAAGATCAGCGCGTCGCTGCGTTCGGTGAGTACGGCGGCGCCGTCGGCGGCGATCCGGTGGATCTTCACCTCGAAACCGCTGGCTCCGCCGAGCGAGCTGAACAGTTTCATCGCCCTGCGGCGGCCATGGATCGTGGGCAAACCGACGTTCTGGTACACCAGATCTTCGGCCAATGCGGCACCGGCGGTGTCGAGGTCGGCGTCCTGCAGCGCATGCAGGAATACCTCGACGGTGCGGGTGTTTTCGACGAGAGTCTGCTCGGTCATGATCACCAGCCTAGCGACCCGCTGTGGCAGGGTAATGCGATGCGCGTCGCCGTGGTGGCCGGGCCGGACCCCGGACACTCGTTTCCGGCCATCGCGCTGTGTCAGCGGTTCGTGGCCGCAGGCGACAACCCCACCTTGCTGACCGGTACCGAGTGGCTCGAAACCGCTCGCGTCGCCGGTGTCGATGCCGTCGAACTGGCCGGGCTCGATCCCACCGAGGACGACGACGACCGCGACGCCGGTGCCAAAATCCACCAGCGCGCGGCTCGGATGGCGGCGCTGAACCTGCCGCAGCTCCAGGCGATGGGGCTGGACCTGGTGGTGTCCGACGTCATCACCGCCTGCGGCGGGATGTCGGCTGAGCTGCTGGGAATCCCGTGGATCGAACTCAACCCGCATCCGCTGTACCTGCCGTCCAAAGGCCTGCCACCGATCGGCAGCGGGCTGGCGCCGGGCACCGGGATCCGCGGCCGGTTGCGGGATGCCGCGATGCGCGCGCTGACCGCCCGATCCTTGCAGGCCGGCGCCCGCCAACGTGCCGAGGTGCGCGTCGAGATCGGTTTGTCCGCAACCGATCCCGGCCCGCTGCGCCGGCTGATCGCGACGCTGCCTGCCTTGGAGGTCCCGCGCCCGGACTGGCCGTCCGAAGCCGTTCTGGTGGGTCCGCTGCACTTCGAGCCGACCGAGCAGGTGCTGTCGATCCCGCCGGGTTCGGGGCCGGTGGTGGTGGTCGCTCCGTCGACGGCGATGATCGGGACCAAGGGGTTGGATCAGGCTGCCCTGGACTGCCTGGTGCCCGGATCTGGCCTGCCCGCCGATGCCCGGGTGGTGGTGTCGAGACTGAACGGTCCGGATCTGACGCTGCCTCCGTGGGCGGTGGCCGGGCTGGGCCGACAAGACGACCTTCTCGCGCAGGCCGACCTGGTGATCTGCGGCGGCGGACACGGCATGGTGGCCAAGACGCTGCTGGCCGGCGTGCCGCTGGTGGTGGTGCCCGGCGGAGGCGATCAATGGGAGATCGCCAACCGGGTGGTGCGCCAAGGCAGTGGCCGGCTGGTGCGGCCATTGACCGACGAGGCACTGGTCAGCGCCGCCGCCGAGGTGTTGGCGATGCCGAGCTACCTCGATGCCGCACAGCGCGCCGCGGCCGGCGCGGCCGACGTCACCGACCCGGTGCAGGTGTGCCGTCATGCGCTGGCGCCTGCCGGGTAGGTAGCTTGGCTGGGTGCGGCTCACGGAATTTCACGATCGGATCACCCTTCGGTTCGGCGCCACATACGGCGGCTCGGTGCTGGCTGATCACGTGCTGACCATGTTCGACGGGCGCACCGCCGCACAGGCGATCGAGGACGGAATCGACCCTCGCGACGTGTGGCGCGCGCTGTGCGCCGACTTCGACGTCCCCCGCGAACAGTGGTGAAAACCGACGGCCGATAGCGGCCCGGCGCTAGGTATCGGGCCGGGACACGCCGGCGGCGCGCCTCCTTGCTTTCGAACACATGTTCGCTACTGTGGTGATCGTTCGACGGGCCCGACTTGTCGGAGGGCTGCTTTAACGTCACGGCCAATCGACCGAGACCGGTCAAACCGAACAATGACTACACCGAGAGGTAGCACCATGGCACAAGCCCCAGATCGCGAAAAGGCCCTCGAACTGGCAATGGCTCAGATCGAGAAGAGTCACGGCAAAGGTGCGGTGATGCGCCTCGGTGACGAGGTGCGCCAACCCATCTCGGTCATCCCGACCGGATCGATCGCCTTGGACGTTGCCCTGGGCATCGGTGGCCTGCCCCGTGGCCGCGTCGTGGAGATCTACGGCCCGGAGTCCTCGGGTAAGACCACCGTCGCCCTGCACGCGGTGGCCAACGCTCAGGCCGCCGGCGGCATCGCGGCGTTCATTGACGCCGAGCACGCTCTCGATCCCGAGTACGCCAAGAATCTGGGCGTCGACACCGATTCGCTGCTGGTGTCCCAGCCCGACACCGGTGAGCAGGCACTGGAGATCGCCGACATGCTGATCCGTTCCGGCGCGCTGGACGTCCTGGTCATCGACTCGGTGGCTGCACTTGTGCCGCGGGCGGAAATCGAAGGCGAGATGGGCGACAGCCACGTCGGACTGCAGGCCCGGCTGATGAGTCAGGCGCTGCGGAAATTAACCGGCGCACTGAGCAATTCGGGCACTACGGCGATCTTCATCAACCAGCTTCGCGAGAAGATCGGGGTGATGTTCGGCTCACCCGAAACAACCACGGGCGGAAAAGCTTTGAAGTTTTACGCTTCAGTTCGTTTGGACGTCCGGCGAATCGAGACGCTCAAGGACGGTACCGATGCGGTCGGTAACCGCACCCGGGTCAAGGTCGTCAAAAACAAGGTGTCGCCACCGTTCAAGCAGGCCGAGTTCGACATCCTCTACGGCAAGGGCATCAGCAAGGAAGGCTCGCTGATCGACATGGGTGTGGACCAGGGCTTCGTTCGTAAGTCCGGGTCGTGGTTCACCTATGAGGGCGAACAGCTGGGGCAGGGCAAGGAGAACGCCCGCAACTTCCTGCTGGAAAACGCCGATGTGGCCAACGAGATCGAGAAGAAGATCAAGGAAAAGCTTGGCATCGGTGCGGTAGTGACTGACGACGTGACCAATGACAGCGTCCTGCCCGCTCCCGTCGACTTCTGAGCCATCTCGCGAAGAGCAGGCGCGGGCGGTGTGCCTGCGCCTGCTCACCGCGACGGCGCGGACCCGCGCCGAATTGGCCGGCCAGCTGGCCAAGCGCGGATACCCCGACGATGTCAGCATCAGGGTGCTGGATCGGCTGGCCGACGTCGGATTGATCGACGACGCCGACTTCGCCGAACAGTGGGTGCACTCGCGGCTGGCGAACGCAGGAAAAGGCAAGCGCGCGTTGGCTGCTGAGCTGCGCATCAAGGGAGTCGACAACGACGTGATCAGCTCGGTGCTCGGCGGCATCAACCCCGACGCCGAGCGTGGTCGCGCCGAAGAATTGGTGCGCAAGAAGCTTCGGCGCGAAAACCTCAGTGACGAAGCTGCCGATGCCCGGGTGACCCGCCGACTGGTGGGGATGCTCGCGCGTCGCGGTTTCGCGCAGTCGATGGCCTACGACGTAGTCAGCGTCGAGTTGGCCGGCGAGCGGGAGCGCAGGCGCGTCTAGCTCAGACAGACGCGGCCGCAACAACTTTGGCGGTTATGTCGGCAAAGCTCAGTTCTTTGGGCCGTCAAACCTACGGACACCAGGGGGGAATTGGGCAGTAATTAAGGCCGGGTGGTGGCTCCGGAGGTGGAGCGGGTGGGTTATCTCCGTCGAAAACGTTTTGAGCAGCATTACCCTGCCCAAACATGACGAACCAGTAGGTGTGGCAGATCCCCATGTCCCAAACCACCGGGTTAGTGCGGTGATTTCCGGTCTGCGGCAATGGTTGCCCGGGGCACCAGTGACAAGGGCCGTATGGGTCGCGCGGGTTGGCTGGCGTGTTGGCTGGGCAGCCGGGCTGACCAAGCGGGAAGGGACCGCCGGGGAGACCTTGGGCAGTGCTTGTGCCCAGGATCGCCGCAATAGCGCCCCACAACAGCACAGACGTCGCGAGGCCGGCGATCAGTCGCTTCACGGCCTGGGATTATTCCGTGAGCAGGCTGGCGTGTCCATTGGGCGATTTGTTGGGTAGTGGGCCACCACGCGAGCAGCGGTAGTCACCACTCGCCGTACCATGGGCCAGTGACTTCGACGGTGACATCGGACGCGGCGCCCCCAGCGGCGCCGTCGTTGTCGCACCGCACTTACCAGGTCCGCACCTACGGATGTCAGATGAATGTCCACGATTCGGAGCGACTGGCAGGCCTGCTCGAGGCGGCGGGCTATCGACGGGCGCCTGAGGGCGACGACGCCGACGTGGTGGTCTTCAACACCTGCGCGGTCCGCGAGAACGCGGACAACAAGCTTTACGGCAACATCAGCCACCTGGCGCCGCGCAAGCGGAGCAATCCCGACATGCAGATCGCGGTGGGTGGCTGCCTGGCCCAGAAAGACAAAGACGACGTGCTGCGCAAGGCGCCGTGGGTCGATGTCGTCTTCGGCACCCACAACATCGGCTCGTTGCCGACGTTGCTCGAACGGGCCAGGCACAACAGGGTTGCCCAGGTTGAAATCGCCGAGGCGTTGCAGGAATTTCCGTCCGCATTGCCCGCTGCGCGCGAATCTGCCTACGCTGCTTGGGTTTCCATTTCAGTGGGCTGTAACAACAGCTGCACGTTTTGTATCGTGCCATCCTTGCGGGGCAAGGAAGTCGACCGCAGCCCGAACGACATCCTGGCTGAGGTGCGCTCGCTGGTGGCCGACGGCGTGCTGGAAGTCACGCTGCTGGGCCAAAACGTCAACGCGTACGGTGTGTCGTTCGCCGACCCGCAGATACCGCGCAACCGCGGCGCATTCGCCGAGTTGCTGACCGAATGCGGACGCATCGAGGGCCTTGAGCGAGTGCGGTTCACCTCGCCGCATCCGGCTGAGTTCACCGACGACGTCATCGAAGCGATGGCGCAGACGCCGAACGTCTGCCAAGCGCTGCACATGCCGCTGCAATCCGGATCGGACCGAATGTTGCGCGCGATGCGGCGGTCCTATCGAGCCGAGCGTTACCTCGGCATCATCGACCGGGTGCGCGCGGCGATGCCGCACGCCGCGATCACCACCGACCTGATCGTCGGATTCCCCGGTGAAACCGAGGACGATTTCGCGGCCACATTGGATGTCGTTCGGCAAGCCCGGTTCGCCAATGCGTTCACCTTCCAATACTCCAAGCGTCCCGGCACCCCCGCGGCCGAGCTGGACGGTCAACTTCCGAAAGCCGTTGTGCAGGAACGCTATGAGCGGCTGATAGCACTGCAGGATCAGATCGCGCTGGAAGAGAACCGCAACCAGATCGGCCGGACGGTCGAACTGTTGGTGGCCACCGGCGAGGGCCGCAAGGACAGCAGCACCTCCCGGCTGAGCGGACGCGCACGAGACGGCCGGCTGGTGCATTTCACACCCGGCGAGCAGCAGGTGCGTGCGGGCGACATCATCACGACCACGATCACCCGGGCCGCCCCGCATCACCTGATCGCCGACGGCGATGTCGTCAGCCACCGCCGCACCCGCGCCGGCGACGCCGCGGGGCAACGTCCGTCCGGAGTGGGGCTGGGCATGCCGGGCGTCGGGCAACCCCCGGCAGCGCCAGAGTCACCGGGATGTACCCGATGAGCCAGAACAAGCCGAATCGAGGGGAATTCGACGCCTTCCGCGACGACATCGAAGCCGCCGAACGCCGGATCGCCCGCGAAATAGAGCCGGGCGCACGAGCTTTGGTTGTCGCCATTTTGGTGTTCGTACTGATCGGGTCGTTCGTCCTGCCGCACACCGGCGATGTCCGCGGATGGGATGTGCTGTTTTCCACGCGGGGTGCCGGCAAGGCGGCAATAGCATTGCCGTCACGCGTATTCAGCTGGCTTGCTTTGGTTTTCGGTGTCGGATTTTCGATGCTGGCGCTGTTGACCCGACGGTGGGCGCTGGCCTGGGTCGCGCTGGCGGGTTCCGCGGTGGCCTGCGCCGCGGGTTTGCTGGCCGTGTGGTCACGACAGACGGTGGCCTCTGGGCACCCGGGTCCCGGTGTCGGGCTGTTCGTGGCGTGGATCGCCATCATCCTGTTGACGTTCCACTGGGCGCGGGTGGTGTGGTCGCGCACGATCGTGCAGCTCGCTGCCGAGGAACAGCGCCGTCGAGCCGCCGGGCATCTGCAGGCCCGAACGCTGCTGGAAACCCTCGACGACCCTGACCACGCCGAGCCGCCGAAGCCCAACGGCACGGCGCAGCCGCCGGGCTAGCGCTTGCGGGTCAGCGCATCGGCCGCGGCCTCGGCCCATTGCCGCCACTGCTCGGCGTTGGCCTTGGCCTCTTCGGCTTCCTTGGAACGTCCCGCCGCCTCGGCCTTTTGGGCCTGGCGTTCGAACTGCTCGGCACGCTCACGGAACTGCTCGGCACGCGCCTGAGCCTGCGGGTCGGGGCCGGAAGGCCCGGCGGCGTCGCGCACCTTCTTCTCGACCGCACGTAGTCGACGCTCGAGGTCAGCAGACCGCTCCCGGGGAACCTTGCCGATCGCGTCCCACTTGTCGCCGATCGTCCGCAAGGCAGCCCTGGCTGCCTCGTGATTGCTGGTGTCGAGCTTTTCGGCCTCCGACAGCAGCGCCTCCTTAGCGGTGGCGTTCGCGACGAATTCGGCATCCCGATCGGCGGTCGCGGCATTGCGGGCCTTGAAGAAGGTGTCCTGGGCGCCTTTGAAGCGGTGCCATAGGGCGTCGTCGACATCGCGGGCTGTGCGTCCGGCGGCCTTCCAGTCGACCAGCAGGTTGCGGAATTCGGCGCTGGTCGCACCCCAGTCGGTGGAGTCGACGAGTTCTTCGGCTTTGACGCAAAGCTTTTCCTTGGCCTCGCGGGCACCTGCCCGATCGCGATCCAGTTCCGCGAAATGCGATCCGCGCCGCCGGTTGAACGTCTCTCGCGCCGCCGAATAACGCTTCCAGAGCGCGTCGTCGGTTTTGCGATCCAGGCCGGTAATCGTCTTCCATTCGTCCAGGATCGAGCGCAACCGGTCGCCGGCGACCTTCCATTGCGTCGACGTGTTGGCCATCTCCTCGGCCTCGACGGCCAGGGCCTCTTTGCGCGCGGTTTGGGCAGCGCGATGCTCGTCGCGACGAGTGCGGTCGGCCGCGGCGGTGGCTTCGGCGTGCTCGGCGATCCCGGCCAGCCGAGCGACCAGCGCATCGACGTCTCCGAGCACGTTGGCGCTGGGCAACGTCTCGGCCAGGCCCGCGGCGGTGGCTTTGATCTTGCGGGCATCGCCGGTACCGGCGGTCAATCGCTCTTCCAACAACGCGATTTCGGTGCTCAGGTCGTCGAAGCGACGACCGAAGTGGGCGAACGCCGCTTCGTTGTCGCCCGCCTGCCAGGATCCGATCACTCGCTCGCCGGCAGCGCTGATCAGCCACACCGTTCCGTCGGCGTCCACACGGCCGAATCGGTGTGGGTCACTGGCAGGCGCCGAAGCAACCGGGTGAGGGTTGGGGCGGGGCGTCGGTTTGGGCCCGGGCCGCGGTCCGGGCCGCGGGGTGGGCCGGGGTTCGTTGTGTGGCTCGTCAGGCATCATGAGCTGCCGTTACCTACCCTTCGCGCGGTTATTGGCCGCGCACCTGCCGCGCATTGCGGCGCCGTCGACACGAGATGCTTCTGTCAGCACCTCACCAGTATTGAAGCAGCTTGTGCCACGACGTGGCCCGAGTTGGCAGCGCAGGCCATGGCGTTAGCCGCCATTACCCGTAATTCGTGAAACATTTTTTGGCTCAAAGCGGGGCAATCATGGCGTTAAAGCTGTGGGCGAACGGTTCGGCGCGGCCGCTGAGCTGTAACCGGCGCCCGGTTGCCAGTCGCCCTAGGCTGTAGACAAATTGGTCATGAACGGGGGGTGAACGATGTCGAAAGCGGAGTATGCGGCGCTGATCGCGCTGTGCGCCGCTCTGGCGTCCGCGATCGGCGACGTGATCCGACAGCGATCGGCCCAGGAGATCACCGACAAGGAAGTCGGCCATCTCGAACTCTTCAGGTTGTCGGTACGCGACCCCCGCTGGTGGCTGGGCGGTATGGGGGCTATCGCCAACTACAGCCTGCAGGCCGGCGCGCTCGTCTTGGGCTCGGTGCTGCTGGTGACCGCATTGCAGGTCACCTCGCTGCTCTTCGCGCTTCCGATCTATGCGCGGTTGGCCCATCACCGTGTGACGCGCTGGGAGTGGTTTTGGGCGGTGACCCTGGCCGGCGCGCTAGCGGTGCTGGTCACGGTCGGTGACCCTGGTACCGGGAGTTCCCGCGGCTCGCTGGGAACTTGGGCGGCGGTGGCCGTCGTGATGGGTCCGATCCTGGTGGCGTGCGTGCTGGCTGCGCGGATCTGGGCCGACAGCACGATCGCACCGGTGCTGCTGGCGGTGGTGGCCGGCTCGTCGCTGGCGCTGTTCGCACTGCTGACCAAGGGCGCCATCGGCGCGGTCTCGGGTGGCTTCGGGGCATTTCTGCGCGCGCCTGAGTCGTACTGCCTGATACCGGCCGCGTTGGCGGGAATGATCTTTCAGCAGTCGGCCTTTCGCGCCGGCGCGCTGACTGCCTCGCTGCCGACGGTGACCGTCGCCAAGCCGATGGTGGCATCGATGCTCGGCGTCGTCGTGCTGGGCGAGACGCTGAACACAAGCGGGCCAAGGGTGTTGACGCTGCTCACCGCCGGGGTGCTGGTGGCCGTCGCGACGATCGCCTTGGCCCGCGGCGAGGCGGCCACCATGGCGGCCGGCGCTGGGCACGACGTGGTCCTGCGGGACGAAGCGGTGTCCAATCGCTAGCTGCGACGCGCGGCGCAACGGTTTTCATAGCGCACGTCAGTACGGTGGCGTGGAAGATATCTGTGGGGAGGAGTAGGCCGTGCCGAAGTCAGAGCTCGCGGCGGTGTTGCTGGCACTGGCTGCTGCGTTTGCATCGGCGATCGGCAACGTGGCGCGGCAGCGGTCCGCTCACGAGGTCACTGACGAACGCGTCGGCTACCTCGCGTTGTTTTTCATGTCGTGGCGTAATCGCGACTGGCGGCTAGGAGCCGTGGCGGCGGTCGCCAACTACGTCCTGCAGGCCGCGGCGCTGAGCCTCGGATCGGTGATCCTGGTGACCGGGCTGCAGGTGACGGCATTGTTGTTCGCCTTGCCGCTCTACGCCCGGATGACCGGAGCTCCGGTGAGTAGGTGGGATTGGAGTTGGGCGGCGATATTGGCCACTGCGCTGGCCGTCGTCGTCACTGTCGGCAATCCGGTGGCCGGATATTCGCGGGCGCCGCTGCACACGTGGCTGGTGGTTGCCGCCATCGCGGGGCCGTTGGTTGGTCTGTGTCTGCTGGGGGCGCGGCTTTGGCCGGATGGGGCGATCGCAGCGGTGCTGCTGGCTGCGGTGTCCGGTGCGTCGCTGGCGCTGTTCGCGGTGTTGGTGAAAGGCGCGGTCGACGCGGCCGAGGGCGGCATCGTTGCGGTCCTGACCACTCCTGAGCTTTATGCCTGCATCGGCGCTGCGATAGCCGGGATGGTGTTCCAGCAGTCCGCATATCGGGGTGGTCCGCTCAATGCCTCCATGCCGACGATGACGGTGGCCAAGCCGACGGTCGGCTCGCTGCTGGGTGTTTTTGTGCTCGGGGAAACGGTGAACCCGGGCGACGAGACGGTGTTCATTCTGGCTGTCGCGGTCGCAGTGATGGTGGTTGCGACCGCGGCACTGGCCCGCGGAGAAGCCGAAGCGGTGGAAGCCCACACCGGCGGCTTCGCCGCCGTGCCGTCGACCAGTTAGTTTGATGGCGTGTTGAGCGCCATCGCGATCATCCCGTCGGCGCCGGTGCTGGTGCCCGAGCTCGCCGGCGCCGCGGCGGACGAGGTCGCCGAGCTGCGGGCGGCCATGGTCGCCGCCGTCGCCACGCTGCCGCCGCGCTGGATTGCGGTCGGGGTTGGCGCCTCTGACAGCATGGTCGGCCCCGAGTGCGTAGGGACTTTCGCGGGATTCGGTGTCGACGTGCCGGTGCGGCTTTCGCCGCAGGCCACTGGGCGGCCGGTCGAGCTGCCGTTGTGCGCGCTGATCGCCGGGTGGATCCGGGCTCAGGCTCAGCCCGACGCTGCGGTGCAGGTCCGGGTCTTTGCCGACAGCCACGACAGCGCGACCGCAGTGGACCTGGGCAGGCAGTTGCGCAACGAAATTGACCAATCGACCGACCCGACCGGGGTGCTGGTTGTCGCCGACGGCGCAAACACGTTGACCCCGTCGGCCCCCGGCGGTCACCAGCCCGCCGACGTCGATGTGCAGCGCGCCCTGGACGACGCACTGGCCTGCGGCGATCTGGCCGCCTTGACCCGGCTGCCCGCGCAGGTCCGTGGACGGGTGGCCTTCGGCGTCCTGGCCGGGCTGGCTGAGCCGGTATCGCGGTCGGCCAAGGAGCTCTACCGTTCGGAGCCGTACGGCGTCGGATATTTCGCCGGCGTCTGGCAGCCGTGAGGCCATTGGCGATCGTCGGGCCGACCGGTACCGGCAAATCGCAACTGGCCCTTGACCTCGCAGAGCGGCTCGGCGGACAGACCGGGGCGGAAATCGTCAACGCCGACGCGATGCAGTTCTACCGCGGCATGGACATTGGCACCGCAAAACTGCCCGTCGCACAACGCCACGGCGTCCCGCATCATCAGCTCGATGTCCTCGACGTGACCGAGACCGCGACCGTCGCGCGTTACCAGCAGACCGCCGCCGCCGACATCGAGGCGATCGCGGGCCGGGGCAGGGTTCCGGTGCTGGTGGGCGGGTCGATGCTGTACATCCAATCGCTGCTCGACGCGTGGTCGTTCCCGGCGACCGATCCCGCGGTACGCGCGAAATGGGAGCAGCGGCTTGCCGAGGTCGGCACCAGCGGCCTGCACGCCGAACTGGCCGATCGCGACCCGGCGGCCGCGGCATCGATCCTGTCGACCGACGGGCGGCGCATCGTGCGGGCGCTGGAGGTGGTGGAGCTCACCGGCCAGCCGTTCGCGGCGTCGGCGCCCGTTATCGGCGCACCCCGCTGGGACACAGTGATCATCGGATTAGATTGCGACACGGAGCTTCTCGATCAGCGACTGGCGCAGCGCACCGACACGATGTTCACCGAAGGTCTGGTCGACGAAGTAACCACACTGCTCGGCCGTGGCCTGCGCGACGGCGTCACCGCGGCGCGGGCGCTGGGCTATGCGCAGGTTCTCGCCGACCTCGACGCCGGAGGCGACGGCGACGCGGCCCGAGAGCCGACGTTCATCGGCACCCGCCGCTATGTGCGACGGCAGCGGTCGTGGTTCCGCCGCGATCACCGGATCCACTGGCTGGATGCGACTGCAGCCGGTAACGCCGACGCGGCATTGCGGGCGTGGCGGCACGTATCCTGAGCAGGTGATCCGCTTCGCCAAAGGGCATGGCACCCAGAACGACTTCGTTGTGCTGGATGACCTGGATGCAGCGTTGACGCTGACGCCGGCGGTGGTGTCGGCGTTGTGCGACCGGCGCCGCGGTCTTGGCGCCGACGGCGTGCTGCGGATCACCACGGCGGGGGCTGCGCTGGCCGCGGGCGTGCTCGACCGGGTGCCTGACGGTGTCCGCGCCGACGACTGGTACATGGACTACCGCAACGCCGACGGCTCGATCGCGCAGATGTGCGGCAACGGCGTGCGGGTGTTCGCGCATTACCTGCGGGCCAGGGGCCTGGAAACCCGCGACGAATTCGTCGTCGGATCACTGGCCGGCCCGCGTCCGGTCGTCTTGCACCATGTCGATGCGACCAACGCCGACGTCAGCGTCGACATGGGCAAGGCCAACCTGCTCGGGCCCGGGCAGGCTGTCGTCGGCGGCCAGACGTTCAGCGGGCTGGCGGTCGACGTCGGCAACCCGCACCTGGCCTGCGTCGACGCTGATCTCACGCTCGAGGCGCTGGCAGCGCTGGACGTTGCGGCGCCGGTGAGCTTCGACCACGGGCAGTTCCCGGACGGGGTCAACGTCGAGGTGTTGACCGCCCCGGCCGACGGCGCGGTGAGTATGCGGGTGCATGAGCGGGGAGTGGGCGAAACCCGTTCCTGCGGAACCGGAACCGTCGCCGCTGCGGTGGCCGCGCTGTCGCATGCCGGCGCCACCTGCGGCACCCTGACCGTGCGGGTTCCCGGCGGCGATGTCGTCGTCACCGTCACCGAAGCCACCAGCTACCTGCGTGGACCGTCGGTACTGGTGGCCCGGGGAGAACTCAGCGAGGAATGGTGGGGGAGCGCGCTGCGCTAAATGGGATGCACGCGGCCGCTTATGCGTGCACCATTTGTAATTGCCTATGACATATCCCGACTCTCCCAAACCCACCTGGCCTGACACGCCCAGTACGGGCGAACTTGCGCTCGATGACCGCGCTGCGCTGCGTCGCGTCGCGGGGCTGTCCACCGAACTCGCCGACATCTCCGAGGTCGAGTACCGGCAGCTGCGCCTGGAGCGAGTGGTACTGGTCGGTGTGTGGACCGATGGCAGCGCCGCCGACGCCGATGCCAGCCTCGCCGAGCTGGCCGCGCTGGCCGAGACCGCGGGTTCGGAGGTGCTCGAAGGCATGGTCCAGCGGCGCAGCAAGCCGGATTCCTCGACTTACATCGGTTCGGGCAAGGCCGCCGAGCTGCGTGACGTGGTGCTGGCCACCGGCGCCGACACCGTGATCTGCGACGGTGAACTCTCACCTGCGCAACTGAACGCCCTGGAGAAGGCGGTCAAGGTCAAGGTCATCGATCGCACCGCGCTGATCCTGGACATCTTTGCCCAGCACGCCACCAGTAGGGAGGGCAAGGCGCAGGTGTCGCTGGCGCAGATGGAGTACATGCTGCCGCGACTGCGTGGTTGGGGTGAGTCGATGTCGCGGCAGGCCGGTGGTCGTGCCGGCGGCAGTGGCGGCGGGGTGGGTCTGCGTGGCCCCGGTGAGACGAAGATCGAAACCGATCGGCGTCGCATCCGCGAGCGAATGTCCAAGCTGCGCCGCGACATCAAGGCGATGAAGCAGGTCCGCGACACCCAGCGCAGCCGCCGGGTGCACAGCGATATGCCGTCGATCGCGATCGTCGGCTACACCAACGCCGGCAAGTCAAGCCTGCTGAATGCGCTGACCGGGGCCGGGGTGCTGGTGCAGGACGCGCTGTTCGCGACCCTGGAACCCACCACCCGTCGTGGCCAATTCGCCGACGGGCGAGCGTTCGTCGTCAGTGACACGGTCGGTTTCGTCCGGCACCTGCCGACCCAGTTGGTCGAGGCATTCCGCTCGACGCTCGAGGAGGTTGTCGGCGCTGATCTGCTGGTGCACGTTGTCGACGGCTCCGACGCCAACCCGCTGGCCCAGATCAGCGCGGTGCGCCAGGTGATCTCAGAAGTGTTCGCCGACTATGACACCGGCCCGGCGGCGGAGCTGATCGTGGTCAACAAGACCGATGTCGCAAGCGGATTGGGGTTGGCCAAGTTGCGTCGTGCGCTGCCCGGAGCGTTGTTCGTCTCCGCGCACACCGGTGACGGTGTCGAGGCGCTGCGCCAGCGAATGGCTGAGCTGGCCGCACCCACCGACACCGCCGTCGACGTCGTGATCCCTTACGACCGGGGCGATCTGGTGTCACGCGTGCACGCCGACGGCCGGGTTCAGGAAACCGAGCACATCAACGACGGCACCCGGATCAAAGCGCGGGTACCAATCGCGCTGGCCGCGAGCCTGCGCCAATTCTCGGCGACCTAAAATAGGTTCGCAGATAACAGAAAGCGCCGGAGCCCCCGCCCCGGCGCTCCTGCTTGTTACACCGTTACAGCGCTCCGCCAAGGAGCGAAGTAACGGGAAGGCTGGTGTAATCCGCGAGCATCGCCGCCTGCGACGTAACCCCCGGGTCACTTAGGAGCGTCGCGTCGGTTGCGTCGACCAGTGCGACGTCGTGGTGCTGGGTGAGCAAGCCTTGGGCCTGCGACGACCCGTGGTAGGGCAGCGACCCGAAGAGTGCTGCCGCCGTGAGGCCGGCTCCCGCGATGAGTATTCGTTTGGTTGCGGAGCGCATGGTTTCCCTTCCCCGTTAAGCGATTTGGGCTGGCGGCGTGATTGCCACCGGAGTCATTCCGAATGCGCCACCGCAGCCTCTTACGAGCCCCACGCTGCTTCGCCACCGGCCATGGCCCCGCCCTCCCCATAGGACACCTGAACATTCTCAGGTGTTGTTAAGCTATCGCTTAGGGTTTGCGTGAGTGTGGAAACAGCCGAAATTTTCAAATCTTTTTTGCGCCTGGAAGCGGACTTTTTTCAACAGTCAATTGATGCTGGTAGAAGGGATTTCCACGGGCGTGTGGGGATCGGTCTCTGTGCGACTTAACACTATATAAGTAGTGCTCAGCCTTCGCTTATCCGGACAGTTATTCAGGGTTTCGGATGATTACACCAATTCGAAGACGTCCTCGGCAGGTGCCTCCAGCATTCGCTGTGCCAGTTGGGCTTTCAGTTGGTCGAGCTGAGCCTCCTCGGCATGATCGCGTTCGGCCTTGCCGGCCAGCTCGAAGAATTCGGCGGTGACGAAGCCCTTCCGTAGCAGCAGGGTCGCCGCTCGGCCGCCGATCACGACCTGAAAGACGAAGCTTTGCAGTAGCCGACCGCGATCAGGCCGCGCAAGGGCCGGATCGACGGTGTAACGACCGTCGGTCACCGCACGGGTGACGGCTTCGAAGCCGTCGCGGGCCCCGGGTCCCTCAAAGGCGGTCCGGATGACGATTGACCGCCGTTGCGGCGGTTGGTTTCCGGATAGCGCCGCGAAGGCGCGCTGCATCACTTTGAATGCACTGGCAACGCCCGCCGGGGAGTGCGGCCCTGCGTAACACAGCATGTCGGTATAGGAGAACTCGAGAACCTGTCCGAGTTCCTGCACCAGGATCGTCTCGTCCATTCGCTGACTCTAGGCTGCGACGAGACGCCATGGGTCTACCAACCATCCGGTTGGTATATCTTGGGCGGCAGTGTTCCCAACCCGTCGGAGGTCATCTCATGGGTAGCGCCGTCAAATACCAACGCACGCTGTTCGAGCCCGAACACGACTTGTTCCGCGAGTCCTATCGGTCATTCCTGGAACGCCATGTCGCGCCCTACCACGACGAGTGGGAGAAGGCAAAGATCGTCGACCGCGGCGTGTGGCTGGAGGCCGGCAAGCAGGGCTTCCTGGGAATGTCGATCCCCGAGGAGTACGGCGGCGGTGGAAACTCCGACTTCCGCTACAACACAATCATCACTGAAGAGACCACCTACGGCCGCTTCAGCGGCATCGGGTTCGGCTTGCACAACGACATCGTGGCGCCCTACCTGCTGAGCCTGGCCAATGAGGAGCAGAAGCAGCGCTGGCTGCCCAAGTTCTGCACGGGCGAGATGATCACCGCGATCGCGATGACAGAGCCGGGTACCGGCAGCGACCTGCAGGGCATCAAGACCCGAGCGGTCAAGCATGGTGACCACTACATCCTCAATGGTTCAAAGACGTTCATCACCAACGGAATCAACGCCGACCTGGTGATCGTGGTGGCTCAGACCGACCCCGACAAAGGTGCACAAGGCTTTTCGCTGTTGGCCGTCGAACGCGGCATGAAGGGATTCGAGCGGGGCCGGCACTTGGACAAGATCGGCCTGGATGCGCAGGACACCGCCGAACTGTCTTTCGCCGACGTCGAAGTGCCCGCCGAGAATCTGCTCGGCGAAGAGGGCAACGGCTTCATCTACCTGATGCAGAATTTGCCGCAGGAGCGAATCTCGATCGCGATCATGGCCGCTGCCGCCATGGAGCAGGTGTTGGAGCAGACCATTCAATACACCAAGGAACGCAAAGCCTTTGGCAAGCCTATCGGCAGTTTCCAGAACAGCCGATTCTTACTCGCCGAATTGGCCACTGAGGCCACGGTGGTGCGGATCATGGTCGATGAGTTCGTCGCGCTGCACCTCGAGGAGAAACTCACCGTCGAACAGGCCGCGATGGCCAAGTGGTATGCCACCGAGAAGCAGGTGTACTTGATCGACCGCTGCCTGCAGCTTCACGGCGGTTACGGGTACATGCGCGAATACCCGGTCGCACGTGCATATCTCGACGCGCGGGTGCAGACGATCTACGGCGGCACCACCGAGATCATGAAGGAAATCATCGGCCGCAGCCTCGGCGTCTAACCTCGGTATCGCGTCGGGAGCAAAGTAGTTTCCGTTCTCGGACGGCGCTACGGCGGTAGTAATTGCTTCACGGATTCGTGTTTCGGATCTCGGGTCGTCGAAAAGAGGCCGAACCCGTGACGAACGCAGCGCGCGATTCAAACGAATCCGATGCCGAACATAGCTGCCGCCGCCCCACGGAGCGATAAGCAGATTGCCGATCGCAAAAAGCCGTCTTACCCCACGTGGCACGCGAAAGATTCGCTGCCCAGCACGACGTCAGAATGCATGTGCGGCGGTAATCGCGCGTCACGAGTTCGGCTGAAATCGGGGCAGGAAACCTAAAACCGTACGAGCAGAATGCGACACCACCTGCCCTGTGGTGAATAATTCGGCGTCGACGGGATATCTATTCCGTAGTGTCTTCGTATGACTTCGCCCGCGTCGTCGCCCGCAGCAGAGTTGCGGCGGCCCGCTGGGCGGTTGAAACTGGCGCTCCAGGCTTCGTACTGGGCGGCCACGGGGAGGACGGAATGACAAGGCAGCAAGCACGATCGGGCGCCGTCGCGCGCGCCGCGCGTGGTCTGGCGGCGCTGGTCGCAGGATTGACGTGCATGGCTCTGCTGACGCCCGTCGCGGCGGCATCCCCAATCGGCGACGCCGACAATTCGATCACCGCGGCCTGGAAGGACGCCGGCGGCGACAATTCGGATCTGGGCGCCAAGCAAGGTGATTGCTACGTCGCTGGTCAGGGATTTGCTCAGGACTTCGTGCACGGCAAGATGTTCTTTACTCCGGCCACCGGACCCAGGTCGATGATGGGCGCCATTCTGGACAAATACGAAGCCCTGGGTGGTCCGGCGGCCTCGGATCTTGGCTTCCCGACCGCTAACGAAGTCCGCGGTCTGGCCGGCCCCGACAGCCGGGTCAGCGCCTTCTCGGCCAGCGACAAGCCACTGATCTACTGGACCGCCGACCACGGCGCGTTCGTCGTGCGCGGTGCGATCAACGCGGCATGGGACAAACTGGGCAGCTCTGGTGGCGCCCTGGGCGTGCCGACCGGCGACGAAACCTTCGACGGCGAACTCGCCACTCAGGCCTTCAGCAACGGCAAGGTGTCCTGGAACAGGCTGACCAAGGCCTTCACCACCGTCCCGCCCGATCTGGCGGGCAAGCTCACCGACCTGCAGGTACCCGTAGATCCGACGGCGGACATCAACATGGCTTGGCGGGCGGCCGGCGGGCCATCTGGGCCACTCGGCGCCAAAGAAGGTGATCAGTATCCGGCGGGCGACGGCGGACTGGCCCAGAACTTCGCCGGCGGCAAGATCTTCTTCAGCCCCGCCAGCGGCGCCAACGCCATCGAAGCCGAGATTCTGACCAAATACGAGTCGCTCGGCGGCCCGGGCAGTGACCTCGGTTTCCCGATCGCCAACGAGGCTGATGGCGGCCTCAAAACGGCTAGCAAGATCAGCACGTTTTCCGCCGTCGACAAGCCGGCGATCTTCTGGACAGCCGACCACGGCGCGTTCGTGGTCCGCGGGGCCATCAAAGCTGCGTGGGACAAGCTTCTGGGAGCGACCGGCAAGCTGGGCGCCCCGCTGGGCGACCAGACAGTCATCAAGGACGTCGTCACGCAGAAGTTCACCGGCGGCCAGATCGCCTGGAACAAGACGAAGAACACCTTCAAGACTGAACCGGCGAACTTGGCATCGGCGCTGTCTGGTTTGCAAGTGCCGGGTCAGAAGACGCCGGCCGGCGCAGTGTCGCCCGGGGCTAAGGCTAGTTGGCTGACCGCGCATTGGTGGTGGTTGCTGGCCGGTATCGGCGCGCTTTTGCTGATCGGCTTGGTGCCGCTATTGGCGCGATGGTGGCGTCGACGCCGTGCAGTTAAACGCGACCGCAAGGCCGAAGCCGGCGGCTCGGACGAATCCAGTTACGAGCTCGCCACCGAGTCTGTCTCGCGGTGGCCGCCGGATGACGACGCCGATCTGGCGTCGTCATCCTTGTCCGAGGACCGCCCGCAACGTCGGACCGTGCGCCTGCCCAGTCAGCCAAGCACTGAATGGATGCCACCGGCCCGCAAGAGTTTGGTGGACGAGCTGCTCGAGGACGAAACCGAAAGTCCCGATGAGGTTTCCGGTTTCGCCGATTTCGGCCGCGATGTCCACGAGGAACGCGGCCGTGACGTGCACGAGGATTTCGACCGTGACGTGCACGAGGACTTCGACCGTGACGTGCACGAGGACTTCGACCGTGACGTCCACGACGACATCGACGAGGATCCCGACAACGTAGACACGGATCCGACCGGGATTCCGTTACTGGACGATGGGCGAAGCGGCCGGCACGCTGCGTCCGACGCCCACGACGATGACGCTGAAGTCACCGAGGCCGTGCCGATACCGCGAATTGCGTCCGAGCAGTTAGCAATTCATCTCCCGATGGACGACCCATACCAGGTGCCGGACGGATATCCCGTCAAGGCCAACGCGAGCTTCGGCCTCTACTACATGCCCGACAGCGCGCTATACGAAGACACAATGGCCGAAATCTGGTTCGCGAGTGAAGAAATCGCGCAAGCCAACGGATTCCACAAGGCCGGGTAGCCGAGCGGGACGCAACGACGTCAGATCTTGCGGATCACCGTGACGACCTTGCCGAGCACGGCAGCGTCGTTGCCGGGGATGGGGTCGAAGGCCGGGTTGTGTGGCATCAGCCAGACTTGGCCGCCGGTGCGCTTGAACGTCTTGACGGTGGCCTCGCCGTCGATCATCGCCGCCACGATGTCGCCGTTGTCGGCCACGTTCTGCTGACGGACCACCACCCAGTCGCCGTCGCAGATCGCGGCGTCGACCATGGATTCACCGACCACCTTGAGCAAGAACAGCGCACCCTCGCCGACGAGTTCGCGCGGCAGCGGGAAGACGTCTTCGACGGCCTCCTCGGCCAGGATCGGCCCACCGGCCGCGATGCGTCCCAACACGGGGACGTAAGTGGGTTCCGGCAGAGCGTCCGACCCGGCGACGTCGGTGAGCACCGGCGGCTTCGAGGCGTCGTCGGATGATCGGACATCGACGGCGCGCGGCCGGTTCGGGTCGCGGCGGAGGTAACCCTTTTTCTCCAGTGTCCGCAGTTGATGAGCCACCGAGGACGTCGACGTCAGGCCGACGGCATCGCCGATCTCACGGATGCTCGGCGGGTATCCGCGATTGGTGACCGACGCTCGAATCACGTCGAGGATGGTGCGTTGGCGCGGTGTCAGTGTTGATTCCGTAGATCGCGACGGGCGGTCGGAGTCGGCGTCCCGGGTATCGCTATCGCTCATACGGCCGAATGTAGCCGCATTTCGGCAAGATATCAAACATGTGTTCGAGATGTGCCGCGTGTTGCTGGTCCGAGGGTCGTCGAAGGCTGTCGGTGCCGCGTTCTATCGTCTTCGGCGTGTGCAACAGTTCGATCACATGTTCGACTTTCGAACGCACTATCGATTATGCTTCGAACAAGTGATCGACTACAAGCCGGCTGGAGGAACGCACATGATGCCCATCGAGACGATCTCACCAAGCGCGCCGATCCGAGTTCGGCCGATTCAGGTCCGCCCGCCCGCCCGGCGCGGCGGACACCGCGGTCCTCAGCCGTGCAGGCCGGTAGCGGCGCCCCCGCGTTACCGGGGCACCGGAGTCTTGATGTCGACGGCGTCGCATCGGCCTCGCCCGATCACCCCGGCGACAACCGTCGCGCTGGCTCTGGTGGCGGCTGGGATCACGGTGTGGCTGGGGTTCGTGGCGCACTTCGGCGGCATGTTGCATGCCGGCCCCGAGAAGGCGGCAGTTCAGATGCCCGACCGGCTCGCCGTGGTGCGGGTCGAGCCGGGGGAGACGTTGCAGCGACTGGCCGCTCGGGTGGCACCGGATGCACCGACCGGTCAGGTCGCGGCCCGCATCCGCGAACTCAACGAGCTCGACTCGTCGGCGGTGACCGCCGGCCAGACGCTGATCGCCCCGATGGGCTGAGCCATTTACCAGGCGCGACATCCGGCGGCCCTAGGCCTGCAGCCGTGCACGCAGGTACGCTCGTGGTGGCTTGGGACACCCCGAGGTCAGCGCGGCGAAGGAGCGGCCATGCATTGTCCGTTCTGTCGGCACCCCGATTCCCGAGTCGTCGACTCCCGCGAGACGGACGAGGGGCAGGCCATCCGGCGCCGCCGCTCGTGCCCGGAGTGTGGTCGCCGATTCACCACCGTCGAAACCGCGGTACTGGCCGTCGTCAAGCGCAGCGGTGTGACCGAACCATTCAGCCGCGAGAAGGTAATCAGCGGCGTGCGCCGGGCATGTCAGGGCCGTCAGGTCGACGACGATGCGCTGAACCTGCTGGCCCAGCAGGTCGAAGATGCGGTACGAGCCGGGGGATCACCGGAAATCCCCAGCAACGAAGTCGGTCTTGCGATCCTCGGGCCGCTACGCGAACTCGATGAAGTCGCCTATCTGCGATTCGCCTCGGTGTACCGGTCTTTCGAGTCTGCAGAGGATTTCGAGCGCGAGATCAAAACGCTGCGTGCTCACCGGAAGGTGCCCGCTTCCGGTTGACCGCCGCCGTCGTAGGGTCGGGGCATGACGCAAGTTATGCAAACCCAGGTTTGTGTCGCGGGCGGCGGCCCCGCAGGCATGGTTCACGCTCTGTTGCTGGCCCGCGCCGGGGTCAACGTCACCGTGTTGGAAAAGCACAATGACTTTCTGCGCGACTTCCGCGGCGACACCGTCCATCCCAGCACGCTCCGGGTCATGGACGAACTGGGGTTGATCGACGAGTTCCTGCGTCTCCCGCACACCAAAGTCACGCGTCTGGCTTTCAACACCGACGGGACACTCCGAACGTTCGGGAACTTCAGCGCACTCTCGCGGCTTGGTTTCAAGCAGCCCTACATCGCGCTGATGCCGCAATGGGACTTCCTGGACTTTCTCGCCGAAAAAGCCAGTGCCTATCCGGAATTCACCTTGATCCGCAATGCCGAGGTGACGGATCTGGTGTTCGACGGGGACCGAGTCGTCGGGGTGCGGACCCCAGAACTCGAGGTGCACTCCGATCTTGTGATCGGCGCCGACGGACGCAGATCCGCGGTGCGTGCCGCGGCGGGTTTGCAGGTCGGGAGCGCGAATTCGCCGATAGATGTCTTGTGGTTCCGGCTGAACTGGCGTCCGGGTGACCCTCAGGAACTCGTCGGGGTGGTCCGCAAGGGTCTGATGATGGCCATGATCTACCGGGGCGATTATTGGCAAATTGCCTACGTCATGCCCAAGGGCGCAAACCCGCAAGGCGGATCGCTCGAGGCGTTCAAAGAGCGGCTGGTTTCCGTGCAGCCTAACTTGGCTGAACACGTCAACGACTTGCACTCGTGGGACGACACCAGCCAGCTCGATGTGCGGGTGGATCGGCTGAAAACCTGGTGGCGCAAAGGTGTGCTGTGTATCGGCGATGCTGCGCATGCAATGTCACCGGTTGGCGGGGTCGGCATCAACCTCGCGGTCGCCGACGCGGTGGCCGCGGCGAACATCCTCTGTGGCCCGTTACGTGAAAACCGGCTGACCGAGGCCGATCTCGCGAAGGTGCAGCACCGTCGTGAGCTGCCGGCCAGAATCATTCAGGCCGGCCAAGTGTTCGTGCAAAACAACGTGATCGAACCGAATTTGGACGGTGACCTGTCGCCGATCCGAGTTCCGAAGATCGTCGGACGGGGACCGTTGCAGTTCATCCCGCCGATCATCGTGGGCCGGGGCTTTCGCCCGGAGCACGTCCGCACGCCCGACGTGCACGCCGTGAAACCCGCATCGTCGCCGCCGGTGTCGGGGCCGGACTAGGCTGACCGAATGCCACCTGAGCTGCACCCCAACCTGCAAGCGCTGGCGCCTTTACTCGGGGTTTGGCAGGGGAGTGGATCCGGTGAATACCCCACGATCGAGCCATTCGACTACCTCGAAGAAGTCACGTTTTCTCATGTGGGCAAACCGTTTCTGGTCTATGGACAGAAAACCAAAGCGGCAGCAGACGGGGCGCCGCTGCATGCCGAGACGGGTTATCTTCGCGTGCCGCGACCCGGTCAGGTCGAACTCGTTCTGGCGCACCCGAGCGGCGTCACCGAAATCGAGGTCGGCGCCTACACGGCCGACGGCGCCACGATCGAACTCGAGATGACCACGACGCAGGTCGGTCTGACACCGACCGCCAAACAGGTGACCTCGCTTGGCCGGCGCTTCCGGCTCGACGGCGACGAGCTG
>DATAZN010000220.1:0-9524 GCA_036272035.1 Mycobacterium sp.
TACATCGCACTGGTGGCCGGCGGCGCCATTCCTGACCTGAGATTTGTTGGCTGACAAGCCGTTTCACGGATATTAAAGAGTTTAGTGAGGTTCCATGACTGAGGTCGAGCGGCACTCCTACGACGTTGTCGTGATCGGTGCCGGCGGCGCAGGTTTGCGCGCGGTCATCGAGGCGCGCGAACGCGGTCTCAAAGTCGCGGTGGTGACCAAGTCGCTGTTCGGTAAGGCCCACACGGTCATGGCCGAGGGCGGCTGCGCGGCCGCGATGGGTAACACCAACCCGAAGGACAACTGGAAGACCCACTTCGGCGACACGATGCGCGGTGGGAAGTTCCTGAACAACTGGCGGATGGCCGAGCTGCACGCCAAAGAAGCACCCGACCGGGTTTGGGAGCTGGAGACCTACGGCGCGCTGTTCGACCGCCTCAAAGACGGCAAGATCAGCCAGCGCAACTTCGGTGGACACACCTACCCGCGGCTCGCACACGTCGGCGACCGCACCGGCTTGGAGCTGATCCGCACGATGCAGCAGAAGATCGTCTCGCTGCAGCAGGAAGACCACGCCGAGCTAGGTGACTACGAGGCCCGGATCAAGGTCTTCGCCGAGTGCGCGATCACCGAGCTGATCAAAGACGGCGACGCGATCTCCGGTGCGTTCGGCTATCACCGCGAAAGCGGCAACTTCGTCTTGTTCGAGGCCCCCGCAGTGGTCATGGCCACCGGCGGGATCGGCAAGTCCTTCAAGGTCACCTCGAACTCCTGGGAGTACACCGGCGACGGCCACGCATTGGCACTGCGGGCCGGCGCTTCGCTGATCAACATGGAGTTCATCCAGTTCCACCCGACCGGCATGGTGTGGCCGCCCAGTGTGAAAGGGATCCTCGTCACCGAGGGCGTCCGTGGTGACGGTGGTGTGCTCAAGAACTCCGACAACAAGCGGTTCATGTTCGACTACATCCCGCCGGTGTTCAAAGGCCAGTACGCCGAGAGCGAGCAAGAGGCCGACCAGTGGTTAAAGGACAACGACTCGGCCCGTCGCACCCCGGACCTGTTGCCCCGTGACGAGGTCGCCCGCGCGATCAACTCCGAAGTCAAGGCCGGCCGCGGCACCCCGCACGGCGGGGTCTACCTCGACATCGCCTCTCGGTTGACCCCCGAGCAGATCAAGAAGCGGCTGCCGTCGATGTATCACCAGTTCATGGAGCTGGCCGGGGTCGACATCACCAAAGAGCCGATGGAAGTGGGGCCCACCTGCCACTACGTCATGGGCGGCATCGAGGTGGACGCCGACACCGGCGCTGCCACCGTCCCCGGGCTGTTCGCTGCCGGCGAGTGCTCCGGCGGTATGCACGGCTCCAACCGACTGGGCGGCAACTCGCTTTCTGACCTCCTGGTTTTCGGTCGTCGGGCCGGCCTGGGCGCCGCCGACTACGTGCGCGCGTTGAGCAGCCGTCCGAACGTCTCAGAGGATGCCGTCGAAACCGCCGCGAAGCGGGCGCTGGCGCCTTTCGAGACACCGACGAACGGCGCTAGCGCGGAGAACCCCTACACATTGCAGCTCGAACTGCAGCAGTCGATGAACGACCTGGTGGGCATCATCCGCAAGTCGGAGGAGATCACCGAGGCGCTCGGTCGGCTCGACCAGCTTCGTGAGCGGTTCAAGCACATCCACGTCGAGGGACACCGGAAGTACAACCCCGGCTGGAACCTGGCCCTCGACCTGCGGAACTTGTTGCTGGTCAGCGAATGCGTCGCCAAGGCGGCGTTGGAGCGCACCGAAAGCCGCGGCGGCCACACCCGTGACGATCACCCGGGGATGGACTCGTCGTGGCGCAAGGTCCTGCTGGTCTGCAGAGCCGCTGGTGGCGACGAGGTGGTGCCCGACGTCACGGTGACGCACAAAGACCAGATCCCGATGCGGCCTGACCTGCTCGAGGCCTTTGAGATCGCCGAGTTGGAGAAGTATTACACCGACGAAGAGCTGGCCGACCACCCAGGACGGAGAGGCTGATGAGCTACAACGCAACCATGCGAGTGTGGCGTGGCGACGACACCAACGGTGGGCTGCAGGACTACACCGTGGAGGTCAACGAAGGCGAGGTGGTGCTCGACATCATCCACCGCCTGCAGCAGACCCAGACGCCCGACTTGGCGGTGCGGTGGAACTGCAAAGCCGGCAAGTGCGGTTCGTGCTCGGCCGAGGTCAACGGCAAGCCCAAGTTGATGTGCATGACGCGGATGTCGACCTTCGCCGAAGACGAAGTGGTCACCGTGACGCCGATCCGAACCTTCCCTGTGATCCGCGACCTCGTCACCGACGTGTCGTTCAACTATCAAAAGGCCCGGGAAATCCCGTCATTCGCGCCGCCGAAGGATCTGCAGCCCGGTGATTACCGGATGCAGCAGCAGGATGTGGAACGTTCTCAGGAGTTCCGCAAGTGCATCGAATGCTTCCTGTGCAACAACGTGTGTCACGTGATCCGTGACCACGAGGAGAACAAGGAAGCGTTCGCGGGCCCGCGTTTTCTAATGCGGATCGCTGAGCTGGAGATGCATCCGCTGGACACGATGGACCGGCGCGACCAGGCGCAGGAGCAGCACGGCCTCGGCTACTGCAACATCACCAAGTGCTGCACGGAAGTCTGCCCCGAGGGCATCAAGATCACCGACAACGCCCTGATCCCGATGAAAGAGCGTGTCGCCGATCGCAAATACGATCCGGTTGTGTGGCTGGGCAACAAGCTGTTCCGTCGATAAGCAACGGGTGTTAGGGCACCGCTGATCCGAGTACCGTCAGGTGTAACCGGAAAGGCGGCCAGCATGACTATCCGAAAGCCCACCAGCATCAACAACATTCGCACAGCGATCAACGAGCTGACGGCGCGCGCTGAACTCGCACACAAAGAGGGACGTGACGAGGAAGGAGCGGAGATCGAGCGTCGGATACAGGCCTACCGCGACGAACTCGGCAAGCGTCCCTAAACGCCGAGGCGCCGGAAGACGCTGCGGTGGAACACGATGGGCGCGACATCTGGGTCGACTCGAACGTCGCTGACTCGCAGCACCACGATCGTGTGGTCCCCGGCGGGGATGAGTTGCTCGATCGCCGTTTCCATCCAGAGGCTGGTGCCGTGGATGAACACCGCGCCGCTGCTGTAGGACACCGTTTCCAGGTCGGCGAATCTGTCGCCGGTCTTGGCTGCCAGGGTCCGGGCGGCGCCATCGTGCGACTCGCCCAGCACGCTGATGCCCAGAGCCTGGACGTCCTTGAGTTTGGGCCACGTCGTCGACGTGTTCTGCACACAGAACGAGACCAGCGGCGGATCCAACGACACCGGGACGAACGTGCTGGCCGCCAGCCCTTCTCGGACCCCGTTGACTTCGGCGGCAATGGCGATGATGCCGGACGGAAAATGACCAAAGGCATCGCGCAGGGAGGTAGGCGTCAGCTTGTCGGGTGGGTTCACCGGGCTTCACTCGCGTCGACGGGAATTTGTAGTGCTGACCCTACCCGCCGGGCGTTACAACTTGTGCGCTGCCCGTCACGTAGCCGTGCGCGGCTGCAACGTCCGGATGTGCCCGCAACCTGCTCTTCCAGGCATTGCGGCCATACACCGAAAAGATCGGATCTGACGGGTCCGCGCGACACCCGGAGCGCTTTGCGAGTTCCGCCGGCAAGGACAGCGTTGGGACCCGCGCGTCCAGTCGCGGGTTGAAGAAGTATGGCACCGAGATCCGGTCAGCCGCACGGCGCAGATTGACCCGGTGCTCGGTGGCGCGCAAGTAGCCGCCGGTCGCCAGCTCCAGCAGCTCACCGATGTTGACGATGAACGCTCCGTTCCGCGCGGGAACGTCAACCCAGTCGCCGTCGCGTCCGGCCCGCACCTGCAATCCCTGACTGCCCGGCTCGGCGAACAGCAGCGTCAGCACCCCCGAATCCCGGTGCGCACCGACGCCCTGCGATCTGGTCGCCGTCGCCGGGTAATGCACGATCTTGATCAGGGTGGCCGGCGCCCCGGCGAACGCGGTGTCGAAAACGTCCGCCGGACTGCCCAACGCTGCCGCCCAGTGACTCAACAGGCTGCGGGCCACCTCGGCCAGAGCCGCATCCCACTCGTCGACAATCCCCGGCAACTCCGGCAAGCCGATGGGCCACTGGTTGGGGCCTTGCAGCCAGAGGTAGTCGGGCTTGCCCGGGCCACCGATCGGCATGCGCTCCGGACCGATGTCGACCTGCTCGCGCCAGTCCACCTCGCCGCGAGTCAGCTCACCGCCCAGCCGGGTGTAGCCGCGGAAGTGTGGACTGCGCACCATCGCGACAGCGTCCTTGTCGGCTTGCGGCAGCGCGAACAACCGCCGGGCCGCCGCCAGCATCCGATCGATGAGCGCATCGGGCACCTGGTGCCCGGTGAGGTAAAAGAAGCCCACCTCGTGGGCGACCTCGCGAAGCCGCACTCTCAGTTGGCCAGACGTGTGACGGAGGTCCACTTCCGGCAGCGTCGTGACGCTTGACACAATCGACACCTACCCATCATCAGTCCAGGTGAAGCGGTATGCCAGGGTCCTGATCAGCGCGAACCCAACTAGTTGGTTGATTAGCCGATGAAATTTAGCTCACAGTCGCTTGCGCCCGGTTACTGACGGGTATAGTTTAGCCGTGTTACTGGTGGGTAACTTAGTCCAAGTACCCAACCACAGGTGGCGTTCTCATCGAGGAGGAACCAGTGAGCCACTATAAGAGCAACGTCCGCGACCAGGTATTCAATCTGTTCGAGGTGTTGGGCATCGACAAAGCATTCGGTGAAGGCGACTATGCCGACCTGGATGCCGACACGGCCCGCGAAATGCTCACCGAAATGAGCCGGCTGGCCGAAGGCCCAGTCGCCGACTCGTTCGTCGAGGGTGACCGCAATCCCCCCGTGTTCGACCCCGAGACGCACTCGGTGACGCTCCCCGACTCGTTCAAGCAGTCGGTGCGCGCGGTCATCGACGCCGGCTGGGACAAGGTCGGCCTGGACGAAGAGCTGGGTGGCATGCCGATGCCCAAGGCGATGCTGTGGGCGCTGCATGAGCACCTGCTCGGCGCCAACCCGGCGGTGTGGATGTACGCCGGCGGCGCGGGATTCGCCCAGATCTTCTACAACCTGGCCACCGAAGAGCAGAAAAAGTGGGCAGTACTGGCCGCCGAGCGCGGTTGGGGCTCCACCATGGTGCTTACCGAGCCGGACGCCGGCTCGGACGTCGGCGCCGGCCGGACCAAAGCCATCCCGCAGGACGACGGCTCCTGGCACATCGACGGGGTGAAGCGCTTCATCACCTCGGGCGACTCAGACGACATGTTCGAGAACATCTTCCACTTGGTGCTGGCCCGCCCCGAAGGCGCCGGACCCGGTACCAAGGGCCTGTCGCTGTTCTTCGTGCCGAAGTTCCTGTTCGACTTCGAGACCGGCGAGCCGGGCGAGCGCAACGGCGTCTTCGTCACCAATGTCGAGCACAAGATGGGCCTGAAGGTCTCCGCGACGTGTGAGCTGACCTTCGGTCAGCACGACGTGCCGGCCAAGGGCTGGCTGGTCGGCGAGGTGCACAACGGCATCGCGCAGATGTTCGAGGTAATCGAAAATGCCCGCATGCTGGTCGGTACCAAGGCCATCGCGACGCTGTCCACCGGCTACCTCAACGCCCTGGCTTACGCCAAGGAGCGGGTGCAGGGCGCCGACCTGACCCAGATGACCGACAAGACCGCGCCGCGAGTGACCATTACCCACCACCCGGACGTGCGTCGCAGCCTGATGACCCAGAAGGCCTACGCCGAGGGCCTGCGCGGGCTGTACCTCTACACCGCGACCTACCAGGACGCGGCGGTCGCCAAGGCACTGCACGGTGTGGATGCCGACCTGGCGGTCAAGGTCAACGACCTGATGCTGCCGATCGTCAAGGGTGTCGGCTCCGAGCAGGCCTACGCCAAGCTCACCGAGAGCCTGCAGACCTTCGGTGGGTCCGGCTTCTTGCAGGACTACCCGATCGAGCAGTACATCCGTGACGCCAAGATCGACTCGCTTTACGAGGGCACCACGGCCATCCAGGCGCAGGACTTCTTCTTCCGGAAGATCGTCCGCGACAAGGGTGTGGCCCTGGCCCACGTGTCCGGCGAGATCGAGGAGTTCATCAAGAACGAGTCCGGCAACGGCCGACTGAAGGCCGAGCGGGCGTTGCTGTCCACCGCCCTGGCGGATGTCCAGGCGATGGCGGCGACGCTGACCGGCTACCTGATGGCGGCGCAGGACGACATATCCAGCATCTACAAGGTCGGCACGGGTTCGGTGCGCTTCCTGATGAGCGTCGGCGACCTGGTCATCGGCTGGTTGCTGCAGCGTCAGGCCGCGGTGGCCCTGGAGGCTCTGGACGCCGGTGACGTCAGCGACACCGACCGCTCGTACTACGAGGGCAAGATCGCCGTGGCATCGTTCTTCGCGAAGAACTTCTTGCCGCTGCTGACCAGCACCCGCGCGGTGCTGGACACGATCGACAACGAGATCATGGAGCTCGACGAAGCGGCATTCTGACAAGTCGGCTAATCAGATCCCGAAACTGCATTGGCAAAATCCCCCGTTCTCCTCGGAGACGGGGGATTTTGCTATCCCGGTCGATACATGGGAGGGGCCGCCGGCGGGATCCCCTCATGCCGTCGGCGGCCCCAGTCTCGATCCACACCTGGCGAACAGGCGGACACTCGAATCAAGGACGCCCCGCGCTGCCATCGGGTCGGGGGGTCGGACGACAACACGGAGCTATCCAGCCAAGTGGCTACCCGGGCGTTGCTGTCGCTAAACGCCGAGCAAATCACTCACCGCGACGGCCCTCAGGCCTCCAGAATCGCGGCGACGCCCTGGCCGCCCGCGGCGCAGATCGAGATCAGGCCGCGTACCGGCTTACCACCGTTCTTCGTTTTTGCTTCATGCAGCTGCTTGGCCAGCTGGGCGAGGATGCGTCCGCCAGTCGCGGCAAACGGGTGGCCGGCAGCCAGCGAAGAGCCGTTGACGTTGAGCTTGGATCGGTCGATCGATCCCAGCGCCGCGTCGAGGCCGAGCCGCTCCTTGCAGTACTCCTCGGACTCCCAGGCCTGCAGGTGCGCCAGCACCACCGAGGCGAACGCCTCGTGGATCTCGTAGTAGTCGAAGTCCTGCAGTGTCAGCCCGTGGCGGGCCAGCAGCCTTGGCACTGCGTAGGTCGGCGCCATCAACAGGCCGTCGGCGCCGTTGACGTAGTCCACAGCTGCCGTCTCGGCGTCGACGAGGTAGGCCAACGGAGTCAGCGAATGCTCTGCGGCCCATTCCTCTGTGGACAGCAATGCCACCGACGCGCCGTCGGTCAACGGTGTCGAGTTGCCCGCGGTCATCGTGGCGTCGCCGGCCTTCACACCGAACACCGGCTTGAGCTTGGCCAGCTTCTCTGCCGACGAGTCCGCCCGCAGGTTGTCGTCGCGGTAGAGGCCCAGAAACGGCGTGACCAGATCGTCGAAGAAGCCGCGGTCGTAGGCCGCTGCCATGTTGCGGTGACTGGCCGCGGCCAGCTCATCCTGGTCGACCCGCTTGATGCCCATCTGCTTGGCGGTGATCGCCTGGTGTTCACCCATCGACAGTCCGGTGCGCGGTTCACTGTTAACCGGAATCTCGACACCGAGGCTGGCGGGCAGCTTGCCGACCAGCTTCAGCCGGTCGAGGTTGGACTTGGACCGCCGCAGGCCCAGCAGGGTGTGGCGCAGGTTGTTGCCCAGCGCGATCGGCGCATCGGACGTGGTGTCGACCCCGCCGGCAGCGGCAGCCTCGTAGCGCCCGGCGGCGACGCCGTCCGCGGCGGCGATGGCTGCCTGCAGCCCGGTGCCACACGCCTGCTGCAGGTCGAACGCCGGCGTGTAGGACGACAGCGCGGATCCGAGCACGCATTCGCGCATCAGGTTGAAGTCTCGGCTGTGTTTGAGGACAGCGCCGCCGATGACCGCGCCCAGCCGCTCACCGGACAGACCGAACCGGTCGACCAGCCCGCCCAGGGCCGCGGTGAACATGTCCTGGTTGGACGCCTCGGCGTAGGCGCGGTCCGAGCGCGCGAACGGGATCCGATTACCGCCCAGCACAGCGACGCGGCGCAGGGCGCGTGAAGAGGAGGTGTCAGAAGCCACGCTTATCTCCGTCAGTTGTTGGTTATTCAGTGTTGGGAGCCACACTACTCACTGTTCTTACTCTGCAGTAAGTTAGCTCTCGACTACGTTACTGATACCCAACAGCATGGAAGGCAACCCAGTGGCACCCGATTTATTCTCCCAGGTCGTCAACTCCGGGCCCGGCGCGTTCCTCGCCAAGCAGCTCGGTGTGCCGCAGCCCGAGAAACTGCGTCGGTACCGGGCCGGTGAACCGCCGCTCGCCGGGTCACTACTGATCGGCGGCGAGGGCCGGCTGGTCGAGCCGCTGCGTGCGGCGCTGAGCGGTGACTACGACGTGGTGGGCGCAAACCTCGGCGGCCGCTGGGCGGATTCGTTCGGCGGGCTCGTGTTCGACGCCACCGGCATCACCAATCCGACCAAGCTGATGGCCCTGCACCAGTTTTTCACGCCGCTGCTGCGCAATATCGGCCACTCCGGGCGGGTGATCGTCATCGGCACCACACCCGAGGAAGCCGAGAGCAGCGACGAGCGGATCGCGCAGCGCGCGCTGGAGGGCTTCACCCGCTCGCTGGGTAAGGAGCTACAGCACGGCTCAACGGTCGCGCTGGTCTACCTGTCTCCCGACGCCAAGCCGGCCGCCACCGGCCTCGAGTCGACCCTGCGGTTCCTGCTGTCGGCCAAATCGGCCTACGTGGACGGCCAGGTCTTCTACGTCGATGCCGCCGACTCCACGCCGCTCAAGGACTGGGACCGGCCGTTGGACGGCAGGGTGGGCATCGTGACCGGTGCCGCGCGGGGCATCGGCGCGACGATCGCCGAGGTGTTCGCGCGCGACGGGGCCCGCGTCGTTGCGATCGACGTGGAGTCCGCCGCGGAGGCGTTGGCCGAGACGGCTACCCACGTCGGCGGCACGGCGCTGGCGCTCGACGTCACCGCCACCGACGCCGTCGACGAGATCAGGGAGCACCTGCGTGACCACTACGCAGGACACGCCGACGTGCTGGTCAACAACGCCGGTATCACCCGCGACAAGCTGCTGGCCAACATGGACGATGCCCGTTGGGAATCCGTCTTGGCCGTGAATCTACTTGCCCCGCAACGGCTTACCGAAGGACTGATCGGCAACGGCAGCATCGACGCCGGCGGCCGGGTGATCGGCTTGTCGTCGATGGCCGGCATCGCGGGCAACCGCGGACAGACCAACTACGCCACCACCAAGGCGGGCATGATCGGGCTGACCCAGGCGCTGGCGCCCGGGCTCTTGGAGAAGGGCATCACGATCAACGCCGTGGCACCGGGATTCATCGAAACCCAGATGACAGCGGCCATTCCGCTGGCCACCCGAGAGGTCGGCCGTCGACTGAAC
>DATAZN010000221.1:0-5781 GCA_036272035.1 Mycobacterium sp.
GCAACAAGTTCGGCGAAACTACTGATACGGGCCTCGGTATCGGCCGGCATGGGTCCGGGTTCAACCGAACCCACGACCGCCAGGCCCCACACCCGTCCATCAACGATGACCGGAACGCCCGCCGCCGCGCGCACACCCACCGCGCGCACGCAAGCGGCGATCGACCCGGCAACGTTGTCGTAGCTGTCGATCCGCGCGGGCCGGCCACTGAGTTGCACCAGCGCCGCGATGGTGTTGCCTTCCAACGTAGTTCGCGTGCCCACCGGCCATTTTTCCAGCGCCGCGGGATGGGCAGCGGCGGCCACAATCGTAATCTCCCCATCCGTCTCGAAGCGCCACAATCCGGCGGTGACCGCAGGCACGCATCGGCGCATCTCCTCGGCCACCGCGTCAAATACCGCTAAAGGTCCAACTCCCTGCGCCACCAGCGTGGCTACTCGGCGCAACGCGGCCTGTTCGGCGAGGAGCCGCCGATACTCGGCGTGCAACTTGCCATCGTCGAGGTTCTTGTCGAATTCGGCAGCAAATTCCTCGGCGGTTACGAGTCCATCCACCGCATCCTCATCAATCGTCAGGTCGGATGGAAACCCTGCGCTCAGTTCGCCATCGTTCGCGCGTCTTGCCTGCGCGTCGGGATCGACAGCGCTACTTGCTGATTCGCCGACCGGGCGCCGCGAGTGTGCGGTCATCGGGACACCATCACGTACCCAGCGACACCGAACACCACCGGCACCATCGCCAACATTCCAGCGTCTGGCGGGTCGGACGCGGACGGCTCAGGCGCTCCCGTTATCTCGATCGTCATTTCTCAACCTCGTATTTCGATGTGTGCCGGCTGACCCGGCCCGAGAACGTGATGACTTGACGACTACTACGGTCGCCGCGCGGGTAGCCCAGCACCATCGCCCGAGGTTTCATGTTTGGGGCCGCATGGATCTAGTACTAGCGCCTGCAGGCTCTTACCGGTCTCGGCCACCGTAACGGCGGCAGAACGCGGTTGCCAGCCAAGCACTTTGGTGGCCTTCTCGGCTGACACCGCCTTAGGAGGGCCAAGCAGGTCGGCGAACGTACCCAGCGCTGGGACGAAACGTCCCACGGTACGCACCACCCAGTCCGGCACCTCTCGCGTTGGAATCCGCGCCCCGTCGTGGCCCAACGCGGCGCGCAGGATCGCGGCGATCTCAAGCAATTTCAGTGGCTGACCGGCCGATGCCAGGAACCGTTGCCCCGCCGCCTCTGGCTTCAGCATGGCCCGTAGATGCAGATCGGCAACGTCACGCACGTCGACGACGGCGAACGACGCCCGCGGCAGCAGCGGCGGTTTGCCTTGCATTAGCATCTGGATTAGGCCGAGAGAGGTCGGCAGGTCCGGCCCGAGGGCCGGCCCGAAGATGCCGACAGGGTTCACCACCGACAGTCCCACGCCGACCGACGGGTCCGCGACGAAATCCCATGCCGCCCACTCCGCAAGCGTCTTGCTCTTCACGTACGGCGTCACATCACCCGTCGGGTCGGTCCAGTCAGTTTCGTCGTACGGAAGCGCTGACGGCTTCGGGCTGTAGCCGATCGCGGCGAACGAAGACGTCAGCACGACGCGCCGCGCCCCAGCGTCATTGGCAGCTCGCAACACCCGCAGCGTGCCTTCGCGCGCGGGCACGACGAGGTCGTCAGCGTTCCGCGGTTGTTGCGGCGGAAACGGCGACGCCGCGTGCAGCACATATTCGCAGCCGGCAACCGCGGGTGGCCATCCGTCATCGGTCGTGAGATCGGCGGTGACAAAAGACAGTTGTGTCGTATCGGCGCCCGCGCGCTCCAGCGTTGTGCGCACCTCTGACGCACGGTCGAGCGACCGGACACTGGTACGTACCCGATATCCCTCGCTGAGTAGCCGCAGAATGATATGTGTGGCAAGGAATCCGGAGCCGCCGGTGACCAACACCGGCGGGGTGACGTCATGCATGGCGTAGGTCCGCCTCTTCTCTCAACAACTGGGCGGCGAGTTCCTGCACCGTCGCACTGATGGCCGGCTCCGCGGCGGCGTCGCCCTGTTCCCTGGCGGCCCAGAGCTCGGCCTTGGCCGACGCGTACCGCTCGCGCAGTCGCAGCCGGGCGATCTCGCCCCGAAGCCGATCCGCATGGCCGGCGAAGAGCTCTCGCTGGTCCGCCGCCGCGATCAAGCCGCGCCGCATGTTGGCGACGTAGGTGCGCATGTCCTGCACCGACATTCCAGTGCCGCGTAGACAGCTCAGCGCTTCGATGGCGGCGACGAGATCGGGCGGATAGCGGCGATGACCGCTGCTCTCGTCACGGGGAACGGCGCCGATTAGCCCGATTCGCTCGTAATATCGGAGCGCGGACTCCGCCAGTCCGGTGTGTCGTGACACCTGCTGGATGGTGAGGTCCGAATGCTCGGCGATGATGCTCATGGCACCACTATCCCGAACTTGAAGCGCTTCAAGTCAAGGCGTGGTCAGTCGCGCTTACACGCTGATCTCCGCGTACTCGGATCAGAATCAAACGCTAGCGCGGCTCGATACCATGCTTGACCTGCGGTGGCCGGTTGTGGATTCGAACCACTGTAGGCATACGCTGACGTATCTACAGTCCGTGTGGGGCGTGTCTTCGTGTTGCCTTGTTATCCCGGCGATGGGCTCGCTCTGACCTGGGATGACCGTCCGTAGTCGTCGCAAGTTGTCCTCCGTGGGCGCGGAGGTGGCGCCGGAGGTGGTGGGCCGGAGCTTCGCCGAGACCATCGGCCTCACCACCGACGATGAAGCGGGACTCGTCTACGTCTCGATCCTCGGCGGCGAGATCCGCATGGTACTGATGAGGTCTTCGACGAGCAGATCCGCGCGCACCGCCTCTCGGACAGCCGAATGGGCGGAGTTACGAGCCGCTGGCCACCAACATCTAATCGGCCGGTTGAAGGCCCCACGGGGTGTCCTGTCTACCGTTTGCTGGACTGGCACTGCAGTGCACGTCATTGTAGGCATCCGCCCGCGGAATACTCGTCGACGCTGCTCGGCGTTCACCCGATCTGAGGCAGCGCCCCGGCGCCGACCACGAACCGCGGGTGATCGCGCGGGCAAGCAGAACCGCCAGTTCATCGGTGCGCTGGTAGAACGCGCGCGCGAGCGAAGGCGCGCGTCATCGTGATGGTGGGCGATGAGTGGCGCTCCACGAGCGCCTAGTCGGGCGAAACTACGGCGGGGCGCTGGCCGGCAGGTGATCGGAGCAGACCGGGAAACCCACCCCGGTGACGCAGACGCAACGGGCACCTTCCGTTCGTCCACAGCCTCAATGGGTTTCGGCTACATGAGACGGCGACGTACCTCGAAAGCTAAACATCGTTCAGTGACATCCCTTGGCCGAAGGGATCGGCCGGTGCGTTTCTCGATCCGACGTATGGATGAGGTCTGCCAACCCTGAGGCCTCGGGGAGCGTCAGTCTTCGACGGTGTCACCAGCTCCTCGTGGCTGCCAGCCCGCGAGGAGGCGTTCCATGTCGGTCAGCTCCTCGGTGAATACATCGCGGCGGGTGCGAGGACCGCAAGCCTGCAGCAGGCGGGCGAAGTCTTCGGCTGCTTTGCCGATCCTTTCGGAGAGCTGTTGAGCGCCGAAGTCGTCGGTGGCCGCGTAAACGCCGGTGGGTGACACGATGGCATGCAGGTACGAGAACATCGGACGCAACGCGTGTTCCAGCACCAGCGAGTGTCGCTCGGTCCCGCCGGTCGCAGCAATCAGCACCGGCATCTCCGACAGCGTCTCTTCGGGCAGCACGTCGAAGAAGGACTTGAACAGTCCGCTGAACGAGGCGTTGAACGCCGGAGTCACAGCGATTACCCCGTCGGCGTCGGCGACGATCTCGAAGACCGACTCCAAGTCCGACGTAGCAAACCCGGTCACCATGGTGTCCATGATTGCTCGCCCCAGGCGCCGCAGTTCGATCACCGAAGCCGTCGCCGTCAGCTTCCGGCCGGCCAACGCTGCGTCGACCGCTGCGGTGATCCGGTCGGCCAGCAGCCGCGTCGACGATGGCTCTCGCAACCCGCCACTTACGATCGCTAACTTCGTCATGGCTGGTGCTCCTCCGCGGTGTCAGCCACGCTTGCGGTGTCGGCGTCAGCGCCGCTGCTTGCCGCCGCCTTCACCAAGGTCTCGTGGGTCGGAGCGTCGGGCACGTGCTCCGGTCTACCGACCGCAAACTCCTTGCGCAGCACCGGGATAACCTCCTGACCCAGCAGGTCGAGCTGCTCCAACACCGTCTTCAACGGCAGACCGGCGTGATCAATCAAGAACAACTGCCGCTGATAGTCGCCAGCGTATTGACGGAAACCCAGTGTCCGATCAATCACCTGCTGCGGCGACCCGACCGTCAACGGTGTTTGGGCGGAGAACTCCTCCAAACTCGGGCCATGCCCGTACACCGGAGCGTTGTCGAAGTAGGGCCGAAACTCCGCGACCGCGTCTTGACTGCTGGGTCGCATGAAAACCTGCCCGCCGAGACCCACGATCGCTTGATCGGCGCTGCCGTGCCCGTAGTGCTCGAACCGCTGCCGGTACAACTGCACCATCCGTTTGGTGTGCGATGGCGGCCAGAAAATGTGGTTATGGAAGAACCCGTCGCCATAATAGGCGGCCAATTCCGCAACCTCCGGGGTGCGGATCGAACCATGCCAAACGAACGGCGGTACTCCGTCCAACGGCCGCGGGGCCAGGGTGAAACCCTGCAACGAGGTGCGGTAGTTCCCGGTCCAGTCGACGACCTCCTCCCGCCACAGCCGTCGCAGCAGCCCATAGTGCTCGACCGTCAACGGGATCGCGGCCTGGATGTCCTGCCCGAACCAGGGGTAGACCGGCCCGGTATTGCCACGACCCAACATCAGGTCTACGCGGCCACCGGAGAGATTCTGCAGCACGCTGAAGTCCTCGGCGATCTTCACCGGGTCGTTCGTGGTGATCAAGGTCGTCGCAGTAGACAGGATGATCCGGTCGGTTTGCGCCGCGACGTAGCCCAGCAGGGTGGTCGGCGAAGACGGCACGAACGGCGGGTTGTGATGCTCACCGGTGGCGAACACGTCCAGCCCGACTTCCTCGGCCTTCTTCGCGATCGCCACCGTCGCGCGAATCCGTTCGGCCTCCGTGGGCGTGCGGCCGGTGGTCGGATCCGCGGTGACGTCCCCGACCGAGAAAATTCCGAATTGCATGCTGATCGGTCTCCTTTCAGCGGCTTAAGCGACACCGAAGATGGTTGTGACGACAAGGCTTGATGGGCCGGGCCAGGCCAGCACCATCGCACCCAACACGATGGCCAGAACACCCGATACCAGCTTGTTTTTCCACAGTTGCTGACCGAGAACGCTAATCATGATGCTCCTTGCTTTGCGGGTGGGCTGATTTTGTTGGCTGCCTTACATCTCCGGCCCACGCGTCGATCGTGATACGAACCGACGCCGGCATAGATGTATTCTCAGACAACACATCCCACCGTGCCGTGTTGCCGCCAACAACGCCGCCACAGCCAGCACGAGCAGCGTGCACAGCCCTCCCTCCACGCAAGAACAACGAAAGGCGCGCCGCATTGTGTGCGACAACATCGACAGTGCCGGCGGACAACACCTGCGTGTGGAACCATCATTCACATGGTTACATGAGCCGTCGATGTACCTCGAACGCTAAACATAGTTCGGCGACATCCCTTGGCCGGGAGAGAGATCGCCCGGTGCCTTTCTCGATCCGGCGCAGACGGTGACGCACGGTGTTGGGGTGGCAATACAGTCGG
>DATAZN010000222.1:0-4233 GCA_036272035.1 Mycobacterium sp.
GTTTTCGGGCGTCACTTCGTCCTGCAGCACGGTCAACGTGTCGTCATCCTCGAGCCGAAAAACCTCCGGGATCACGCCCATACAGACCCCGTTGCTTTCGCACAGGCCCCAGTCGACTTCAATCTTCTTCGTCACTCAGCCCACCTCATCGCAACACCTTCACCGGGACGTTCAGCCAGCCGGCGACATTCTGCATGGTGACTCGCGTGCAGTCATCCCATTGCACTTCGTAGCGGGGCATGAAGTCGAGCAACTTCTCCAGCGCGATCCTGCTTTCCATCCTGGCCAGTGCCGCACCGAGGCAACTGTGAATCCCGTATCCCAGACCGAGGTGCTGCGCCTCCTTATGGTCACGGTCGATGTTGAAGGTGTCGGCGTCGGTAAAGGCTTCCGGGTCGCGGTTCGCCGCGGCGTTCATCACGAACACCGGCTTGCCCGGTGGAATCGTGCCGCCACTGACGTGGGCCTCTTTCAGGGTGTAGCGGACGTTGTACTGCACCGGTCCCTCGTAGCGCAGCAGTTCCTCCACGGCGGCCGGGACCTTGCTGCGGTCTTCTTTGAGCTTCTCCCACTGGTCCGGGTTGCGGGCGAAGAGCACCGCCGCGCTGCCGATCAACTTTGTGACCGTCTCCGCCCCCGCGCCGCCGAGCAACGTGGAAAAGCTGGTGATCTCAATGTCGTCGAGTTGGCGCAATGTACCGTCCTCGCCGGGGACTTCGGCTGCGATCAGCCGGCTGATCATGTCGTCCTGTGGGTCCTCGCGGCGCTCTTGGATCAAGCCGTAGTAATACATCGCGGTGTCGATGTTGGCTTGCATGCCGGCTTCGCTGACTTCGATTTGGCCCGGCTCCCGGCTCAGGCTGATATCGATCCAGTGCCGCAGCTGCTGGCGGTATTCCTCCGGGACTCCGGCCATCCGGGTGATGACTTCGACCGGGAACGGACCCGAGAAATCCTGCACGACGTCGAAATTGTCGGGATCAACCGCGCCGAGGTATTTGTCGGTCACCTCGTGCACGTCATCCATCTGCGCTTGAATGGCCCGCGGAGTGAAGGCCTTGTTGAGCAGGCTGCGCATGTGGCGGTGGTCCGGCGGGTCCATGAAGATGATGGATCTCATGTCCTCGGAGATGCCCTTGCGCACCATCGCCAGGTCGCAGCCACGGGTAGAGGAGTAGGTCTCGAAGTCCTTGAGCGCGGCGGCCACGTCCTCGTGGCGGGTCAGCGCGTAGAAGTCCTCCTTCTCGTCGTAGTAGAGCGGAGCGTCCTCCCGCATTCGTTGATAGATGTCGAACGGGTTGGTAAAGAACTCCTCGGAGAACGGATCAAAGACGACCTTTGACTTGGTCATTTCACCCTCCTCACCGCCCAGTGAGCGGCGTACAGCGTTACGACGGAATGCTTGACTGTAACGCTAACGGTAGCCGGTTCGTTGCGTGCCGAAAAGACCTCATCTGACCCTCGGAATTGCCGCATCGATGACATCGTCGAGCGTGCCGAGGTCGCTGCCCAATTCCGCGGCGATGCGCCTGATCACAGCGACGTCTTTGCCGACGAATTCGCCTGCGGTTTCGATGAAGGACGCCACGGATCCGCCGGCCGCGACGATGTCCAACACGCGGCTTGCCGCGCTCCCGTGCGGCAGAGCGGTGAGCAGTGCGGATTCCTCGACGCCGAACCGCGCCGCGAATTCGACGGAGTTGGCGAGCAACCCGAGATGCGCGGCGAACAGCGCATTGTTGACCAGCTTCATCTTCTGGCCGGCTCCCAGCGGGCCGACATGCAGGATCGGGTCCCCGTAGCAGCCCAGTACCGGGCGGACTCGCGCCACCGTGTGGTCGGCGCCGCCGACGAACAGCGTCAGTTCACCGGCCGCCGCGTTGTGCGGGCCGCCGCTGACCGGCGCGTCCACCACGTCGACGTCATGCGGCGCCGTGCGCTCGGCGATGGTCGCGACGGTGTGGGGGCTGCCCGTGGTGTGCAGCACCAGAGCCGAGCCGGAAGGCATCGCTGCGATCAGATCGTCGGTCAGGCAGATTTCGCGCACCTGTTCGTCGGTGAACACGCAGATCACCACCACGTCGGCGGCGGCGCCCACCGCCGCGATCTCGTCGACCGCTTCAGCACCCAATTCCGCGATGGTTGAGCGCTTGTCGTCGGATCGACCGAGCGCGCCGACGTCGTGACCGGCCGCGACCAGACGGGCCACCATGGGACGGCCCATCCGTCCAGCGCCGACAAATCCGATTCTCACCGTGGGTGTTCCATGAGTGACAGCGTCGCGTCGGCGGCGTCCAGCACTACCCCGCCAGCAGCGGTCACGACGTCCGCGACGTCGGCGAGCAAGCGGACGTCCTTTTGCAGCAGTGCGCCGGCCATGCCGGCCAGCCGCTCCAAACCGGCCGTGTCGCCGCCAAGAACGTTGAGCGCGAAGCTGTTACCGCTGCCGCGGGAGATGACTTCGCTGAGGCGGTCGGGCAAGACACCCAGCGCCTCGCCGAGCGCCAGTGTGGTGGCCGCCGTCCCCAGGTTGGCGGTGAACAGCAAGTTGTTCAACAGCTTGGCGGTCTGCCCCGAACCGAGATCGCCCAGGTGCACGATCGGGTCGGCGTAGCTTTCGAACACCGGACGACACCGTTCGACGACGTCGGGATCGCCGCCGACCATCACCAGGAGACGGCCCTCGGCGACGGCCGGTGCGCCACCACTCACCGGCGCGTCGATAACCGAGACACCCTGCGCGGCCGCTTTTTCCGCCAGTTCGTGACATGTCTTGGGGTGTACTGTGCTGTGCACGGCGATCACGCCGCCGGGCTTGACCCCGGCCAACACTCCGTCGTCGCCGCTGGCGACCTCCTCGACGTCTGTGTCACCCACCACGCACAGACAGATGAGATCGCTGGCGGCGGCGAGTTCGGCCGGCGATCCGGCAACCTTGGCGGCGGTGCCGGTGAACGGTTGCAGCGCGGCCGGGCGCCGCGCCCACAGCGACGTCGGAAACCCAGCTTCAATGATGCGTCCGGCCATCGGGCCGCCCTGGCTGCCCAACCCGATGAACCCGACGTGCATCAGCCGGCCTCCAAACCGCTTTGCTCGCCGCGCGTTTGAGCGTTCACGCATTCGTCGGCGAACGAGAGAACCGTCGAATGATAGACCGCGGCCGTGTGGCCGAGGCTGACGTTGTGGCCGGCTTCGCTTTGTTCGTTGATCCGGAACCGTGGTGCGCCGGAAAATAGCGCTGTGATCTCGGCCTGCGCCGGCGGATCGGACTGCCACACCTTCTCGTGCTCAGCGATGCTGAACTGCACCGGCACGCGCACGGTCGGGGCGAGGGCCGGAAAGTCTTGGCGGGCCCAGTTGGACACCATCTGATCCTCGTAAGGTGGTGCGCCCGGATAAACCGTTGCGCCGCCTAGTACTTCGGGCGGATAAAGTTCGGCGGGATGCCACAACAGCTCGCGCAGACCCGCTGGGCGGTGGTCCCGGGTGGCTGCTGTCAGGATCTCGCGTGCCGCGGGATGGTAGTGCCGCCCGGTGCCAGCCAGCTCCATGCCGAGCAGATCGGTGCGCTGCTCGTCGGCGGCCATCCGCATCGCGAGTTCGCATCCGCCGGAATGGGCCATCAGGAAAAGCCCGGCGCCGCGCGGTCTTTCGCCGAGAACCCGATCCACCGCCCCGTATGCGAGCGCAACCCGTTGTTCGGGGCGGGCCACCGCTTCGGGGTAGGGAGCAGAGCTGCCATAGCCGGGCCTGTCGAGCGCGACCACGGTATATCCGTGCGCCGCGCCTGCTCGCAGCAGCGACGACTCAGGATGACCAGGACAATCGAAATACAGTGCGGTGGTGCCTCCGCCGTGGATAGCGACGATCACCGCTCGCGGGTCCGGCGCCTCGGCGACCAAAGCGGACATCGGCACGCCGTCGACGATCACGAGCCTGGGCTGCGGAACAATCGTTGCCATCTACTCGGCCCGCAGCAGCAGCACACCACTGGGCGTCAGCCCGCCGCTGCTGACCACTCCGACGCGGGCATCGGCGACCTGTCGCTCGCCGGCCTCGCCGCGCAATTGGGTGATCGCTTCGTGCAACAGGCCCATGCCATGGGTTCGGCCGTGAGATAGCTGACCGCCGTGGGTGTTCAGCGGCAGCTGGCCGTCACGGGCGATGTTCTTGCCACCGTCCAGGAAGTCTTTCGCCTCTCCGATGCCGCAGAATCCGAGCGCTTCGATCCAG
>DATAZN010000223.1:0-8270 GCA_036272035.1 Mycobacterium sp.
CCGGCCGAGAGCGGTTCGTTGACCCAGCCCTTCCACCCATCCGGGCAGCTGCTCGGCTTGGGCCAGCATCGGGGTTCGGGTGACGCCCGGCCCCACCGCGTTGACTCGGATGCCGTGCGGCCCCCACTCGCTTGCCGCGACTCGGACCAGCATGTCTACCCCGGCTTTGGAAACGCAGTAGGCGCCCATATCGCGGTCGGCGACGGTGCCGCTGATGCTGGAGACCGCGACGATGGATCCGCGGTCGCCGTTGTCGATCATCGCCTGCGCAACCGCCCGCATCGTCAGCCAGGTTCCGGTGAGATTGACGTCGATCACCCGTTTCCAGTCGGCGGGATCCTGCGCGATCAACGTTCCGGAGGCGCCGACACCGGCACAGGCGACAAGACGATCCGGCACCCCGACGGTGGCCAGGGTTTGCTCCAGCGCAGCAGACACCGCGTCGGGATCGCTGATGTCGCAGGCGATGTCGCCGCCGCGGAGATCCCACGTGACGACATCGTGGCCGGCGCTACGCAGCCGGTCGGCGGCAACGCTGCCGATGCCGGAGGCGCCGCCGGTCACGATGGCGGTCACCCCGCGGGCCCGATCAGCTCAACGCGGACGCCGTCCGGCGCCGTGATGACAGCCATCTGAACCTGCTTTCCGTGCGGTGCGGGCACGACAATCTGTCGTACATCGTTGGCGAATCCCAGATCGGCCAGTCGACGAAGTGTCGGCTCGACGTCGCGGTTCAGCGAGACCAGAAAGAAACCGGCCGCCGGCCCGGCTATCGATTCGCGCTCCGGTGCCGGATTGTCGAACACGACCAATTCGACGATGCCGGTATCCGGCGCGCTGGGGTCGCCGAGAAAGATCGACTGCAGGGTATCGGTTCTGGCGTCGAACAGGGTCGGCCAGTCGCCGGTGAATACGTGGTCGAAGAGGACCGTGAGTCCCAGGCCGTCGCGCCAAAAGGCCAGTGCACGCTCGACGTCGGTGGTCACGATCGCCGTGTGATGAACACCGGTCATGCGTTGCCAGCCTCTACCTTGAGTTTCGGACTGTGCGGACGGGACTCGAAGTTATCCAGGTCAACTGCGGCGAGTCGCTGCGCGAACATGCTTCCGCTGTAGGGGTACTGAGTCACCATCTTGCCGCTTGGGTGGCGAAAGTAGTTGCTGCAGTTCGCCGCCCAGACAGTGGTGTCCAGTGCCGCCTGGATCTCGGTATTGAATGCATCGTGCGGGCCGCGTTTGATCTCGACTGCCTCAATCGCTTCTCGGCTCATCGTGTCGAGTAGCCGCCGCACGAATTCGGCCTGCGCCTCCAGGATGTAGATCATCGAGGTGATCCCGTTGGTGTTCGGCCCGTACAGGGTGAACAGATTCGGATAGCCGGGCACCACGGTGCCCAGATACGCTTCGGCGCCGAGACGCCAGTCGTCATGAAGTCGCCGGCCACCGCTGCCGTAGACATCCAGACTGCTCAGATAATCGGCGGCCTTGAAACCGGTTCCGAAGATCACTGTGTCGGCCCGGTGCTCGACACCGTCCGCGGTGCGCAGACCGTGTTCGGTGAAGGCAACGATCGCAGCGGTTTCCAGCGTGACGTTCGGTAGATCGAATACCGGAAACCATGTCTTCGACTGCAGCGGCCGCTTGCAGCCAACGGGATAGTCCGGCAACAACTTCGAGCGCAACTGCGGATCGCTGACCTTTTTCATCAGGTAGTTGTACGACATCTCGGTCAGCATCTTGGTCATGTCGGATTCGACATCGAAATCGGCCACTTCGTACTGCTGGAACGCCGCATCTCGAAGCTTCAGCGCTTCGGCCGGATCGCTCGCGAACAACTCTTGCTGCTCGCGGGTGAAAGGGTCGTCAAACCGCGGCGCCACCCAGATCGGGGTGCGCTGGAAGACGGTCAGATGTTCGGTCTCCGCGGCGATGGCCGGCACGTACTGAATGGCGCTGGCGCCGGTGCCGATCGATGCAACCCGTTCTCCCGCCGTCGATTTCGAATGATCCCACTGTGACGAGTGAAAAACTCGCCCGCCAAAAAGCTCCCGGTCGGGAATTGTCGGGATATTGGGGACATCAAGCATCCCGACCGCGCTGACGACAACGTCGACCTCATGCCGACTCCCCTGCGCGGTCTCGATCGCCCAGTGCGAGTCGGCATCAGACCATCGGACCGACGTCACGGCGGTGCCGGCTTCCAGGTGCGGACCCAGCTGGTGGTCGGATGCGACCCGCTCCAGATAGGTGAGAATCTCGGGCTGGTTCGCGTAGGTCTTGCTCCAGTACGGATTCAGCGCAAACGAAAACGAGTAGAAGTGCGACGGCACATCACATGCCGCACCGGGGTAGGTGTTGTTGCGCCAGGTTCCGCCGAACCCGTCGCCACGTTCGAAAATGGTGAAATCGTAGTCACCTTGGGCCAATTGAATACCCATGGCGATACCGCCGGGACCGGCCCCGATGACGCCAACCCGCGGCCTACGTTTCGACATCACCGGCCTCGTCGGTGAGATCACGCTGCGCGAGTGTGACGACGGCCATACCTGGCAATGTTACATATCAAGACTTATATGTAAAACGGCTTAGCGGAAGAAGCCCTCGAGGCCATCTCCACGTCGACCGCCTAACGGTCAACTGCCTGCGGGCACCTCGGCGAATCCTGGTTCCCCGCCGTCGACAACTGAATTGAACCGGTAGCGGGTCTCGAGACGCTCGCTGATGTCTTGGACGGCGCTCTCGGGAATCGCGGTGACATCGAAATTCTCGTTGATGCGCGCGGGGTTGACCGATCCCGTCAGAACCGCGCTGCCACGTTGGATGCCCCACGCCAAAAGCACTTGTGCGGGGGTTTTTCCCAACCGCTGCGCCGTCGAGACAATCATCGGATCGTCAAGCAGTCGCGGCTCGAGCCCGTGCCCAAGCGAAGCAAACGCCAACAGGATGATCCCGTCCGTCTCGTGCAGTTGATGCAGTTCCCACTGCGGGTGGTAAGGATGTGACTCGACCTCGACCACAGCCGGCTTGATCCTGGCGGTCTGAGCGATCCTCTTGACGCCCGCGACGTCGATGTCGGAGAGCCCTATCGCTCCGGTAAGCCCTTCGTCGACAAGGCTTTCCATCGCTGCCCAGGTTTCCTCTAACGTGACCCCGTCGTCGTAGATGACAGCTCCGTGCGGGTCGCGGGGATCCTGGTCGTCACCGGGCTTGAACGCGAACGGGGTGTGCACCAGATACAGGTCGACGGTGTCGAGCCCGAGCCTGACGAGACTGGCTTGCAATGCCGACTTGACCCGTTCGGGGCGATGGTTGTTGTTCCACAGCTTGGTGGTCACGAACAGCTCGTCGCGGCGGACTGTGCCGTCTGCGAACAATTCTTTGAGCGCGGCGCCGACCTCGGCCTCGTTGCGATACCGTTCGGCGGCGTCGAGGTGGCGGAAGCCGACCTTGACCGCGGCTTTGACGGCGTCTCGCGTCTTCGTGCGATCGGACAGCGACGTTCCGAACCCAAGCGCTGGAATCGCGCCGCTGCCGTTGTTCAACGTGAACGTCACACCACTCAGATCCTCAGTTGGTGCCATAACGCTCGGCCTCCTTCATTTTATAGATGACCAGTCGTCTATTTAACATCCGCTACCGGGGCCGCCATTCCCGCTTAGTTCAGCGCAGCAGCGCGGGAATGGTGTCGGCTTCGAACCGCTCGTATGGAATGCGGCTGCGAATCATCTTGCCCCGAAGCGCCGCACCTTCCCAGGCTTCGATCAGCCGGGAGGCGACATCGTCTGCATCGAGGTCCTCGCGAAGATCACCGGAACGCAAGCATTCGGCAAGCGCGCTGCCCCAGCGTTCGAGAACGCTGACCAGCTGGGCGCGAATCGGCTCACTGGAGCTACTGAGCTCAAGCGACAGGTTGCCGATAAAGCAGCCGAGCAGGAAGTTGGCGGCCTCGTGGTCATCGGCCAGCGCATGGAAGAAGCGCGTGATCCTCTCCTGCACCGACCCGTCGCCGCCGCCGAGTATCGGCACGAGTCGGGTTTCGATATCGACCCAATAGGCGTCCAGGATTGCCGAGGCGAACGCCTCTTTGCTGGGGAAATACGCGTAGAACGACCCTTTCGGCACACCGGCCGCGTCGGTGATGTCCTTGACGCCGCTGGCGGCGAACCCTCGTAAATGGATGAGTTCAAGACCTGCGGCGAGCAACCGCTTGCGGACTTCGGGATTTGATGGTCGTGGCATGAGTCCATAATAGACGACCGGTCAGTTATTTACTCCTAGCTTGTAGACGGTCCTTGCAGGCGTCCATGACTGGGACTTTTCACCGAAACCGGACATCAGGTCGCGTTGGGGTTTTCCAGAACGATGGCAACGCCTTGCCCGGAGCCGACGCACACGCCGGCCGCGCCGTAGCGGACGTTCCTCTCGCGCAGTTCGGTTGCCAGCGTCAAGACATAGCGGGCGCCGGAGGCGCCGAAGGGATGTCCGATGGCCACCGCGCCACCGTTGGGGTTGAGCTTGTCATCGGGAACGGTGAAGCCGCCGAGTTGGTTGGGCAGTTCACGAAGCACGCCGAGCGCCTGCGCGCTGAACGCCTCATGTACCTCCCACACGTCGATCTGCTCCGGGGTCAACCCGGCCCGCTTGATCGCCAGCGGCAGCGCCCACGCGGGAGCCAGACCCATGATCAGCGGATCGAGGGCATACACCGCTGAGGACACCACCCGCGCCAACGGCTCGACGCCGAGCTCGGCCGCACGCTCCCCCGACGCCAGCACGATCGCGCTGGCGCCGTCGGTCAGGGGTGTGGAGTTGGCCGCGGTCATCTGCGTGGTGCCCGGTTGCACCGGCAGCGCCGCCAGCCGTTCGGCGGTGGTGTCGTCGCGGATGAACTCGTCATGCTCGAAGGTGCGTGCAGGTGTCTTTTTCGTCGCCGAGATCTGTACGGGCATAATCTCTTTCGCCAACCGACCCGAGTCACGGGCGGCCTTGGCGTGTCGCTGCGACCGCAGTGCGAACGCGTCGATCTCTTCGCGGGTCAACCCGTACCGGTCCGCCACATTCTGGGCGGTCTCGATCATGCTGATGTAGGCATTCCGCGCCAGCAACGCCGGATGCGGAGGCCCGCCGGCTCCCGCCCACATGGTGTCCAGCAGCACCACCGGTCCGCGCGGGGAAAACGGGGCATCGCCCTTCATGTAGGCCCAGCCCGAGCGCGACATCGATTCCACCCCGCACGCGATGCCAACGCCCAGCTCGCCGGCCTTGATCGCATGGGCAACATTCATGGTCGCGCTCAGTGACGATGCGCAGAACCGGTTGATGGTGGATCCGGCCACGCTGTCCGGAAACCCTGCGGCCAGTGCTGACCATCGGGCGATATCGCCCATGCCTTCGTGCGCGGGGTTGACGCAGCCGGCGATGATGTCCTCGATCTGGTCAAGGCTCACGCCGACGCGCTCACAGGCCCCCTTCATGGCCATCCCGAGTAAGTCGTCGACCCGTATGTGCGACAGCGAGCTGCCGTAGCGGGCAAACGGAGTGCGGACACCGCCCAGCACGAAAGCGTCTGTCATCCCCGGCTTCTGGGTCGTGGTCATAGGGTGGTGTCCTTTGATGTGTACGGGTGGGGGCGTTGGTTTCGGCGTCCGCGGTGGCGGACGCACCCGACACCGCTCGGCGGCACCGACGGGTCTACAGCAGCAGTAGCAGTCATCGCGACTCTTTCCTTCCACGTAGACGTTTGCAGAAATCTCATCTAAATGGCAGATCTGACGACATCAACCGGATCGACATCGGCGACGACCTTAAGCGGCACTTCCTTTCAGGGCGGCGTGCGGGATGTGGGTGCAGCGGCTCTGGTTTCCGCCGGCGCGTTTGGCGGCGTACATGGCCGTGTCGGCGACGTTGACGAGATCGTCGATGAGTTCACGCTCGGCGGGATCGAAGCTCGGGCCCAGCGGGACGCTGACGATGCCGATGCTGGCCGTAATGCGGTAGCGGGTGGCGGCGATGGCTTTGCGCAACTGTTCGGCGATGTCGTGCAGATCCTCGGTGCGGTAGATGTCGGCGACGACGAATTCTTCGCCGCCGAAGCGGGCGATCATCGTCGTCGACGGGCAGACCAGGCGAAGGGCACCGGCCACCGCGACGAGGGCCTGGTCCCCGGTGGAATGGCCGTGGGTGTCGTTGAGGCGCTTGAAGTTATCCAGATCGATCATGGCCGCGCCCAGATAACTCGGCTTTTCCCGGCGGCGCAGCAGCAATGCGTACGTCGAGTGATAAAACGCCCGCCGGATCAACAGACCCGTGAGCGGGTCGCGGCTGGATTGTCGCAATTCGCTGGCCAACGCATGGACCAGCCATTGCACCGCAAGCGGAAACGCCACATTGAGCACCAGGACGAGTAGAAACCCACAGCCCGCCACAACGATGTCGTAGTGGCGGAGGAGGCGCTGCACGAGCACCGCGGCGGTAGTCATGGCGATCGCGAAGTTGATCGTCATGTGGGGCGCGCTGTGGAAGAAGGCGATGTAGCCGCCGAGAACCGCAAACGCGCCAGAACCCAGCAACCCGGCGATCGGGTCGCCTTGTGCGAGGCACGCCGCCGCAATGCAGACGCTTCCGATAAGGGCGTACAGGGCGGATTGGCCTCGGGTAGGCCAGCGGATCAGCCACAACAGTGCGACCGTCACGCCGAAGCCGCTGGCAACCGGTGCCACGAAGGCCGCGGCCGGGTAATGCGGCAGGGTCGGCCTGACCAGCACCAGAGCCGGAACTACTGCCATCGACGCGATCACGGCGGCGATCATTGCCCGCCATAACAGCCGGATACCCCGGGTGTTCAAATACAGAGTTAGCCAGTCAAAGTGGTCGCCCTGGCGCCACCACCGCCCAACAACGTTCACATGCGCACCCCCGCCTCGCGGTTGATGTCTTTGGGCAGGGCTTTAGCTCTGACCCGACATCACGTCCCATGTTCTCAGATGCTGGGCGGCTCAGCTGATTAGTCCGCTATAGCGTTTTGCTGACCGGGTACACGGACACCAACTCATCACCTGTTTCTCCGATCCTCCTCGAAGCGCCGGCATCCACGTGGCGCAACGTTGCCATTGACGAATGTCACCATTTTGTGTTGACTCATTCGCATGACGGAGTCAGTGCCGACTCGTGGATCGCTGCGATCCCGTTCCGCAGCTCTGCTGAGCATGACGACATTGCGGCAGGTCAGCGCGGTTTTACCGCCCGAACAGGCATGGAGCCTTTGGCTATCGCGACGGATCGTGTCCGGCATCATGGATGCCTTCGGACCGTCGCTGGCCGGGATCCGGATCGAGCCCGTTGACGTACACCACGACGGACGTCGCGTGGTCGGTGAATGGGTGCGTGCGCCCGGCGTACCAACCAGGGCCGGCGCCATCTATTTCGTTCACGGCAGCGGCTTTGCGTTGTGCTCACCGCGCACCCACCGCCGACTGACGTCGTGGTTGTCACGGCTGACCGGTCTGCCGGTGTTCGCCGTCGACTACCGGTTGGCGCCGCGGCACCGCTTCCCGACCGCGGCCGATGATGTACGCGCCGATTGGGACTGGCTCACCAGCCAGGTGCCGGCGGACCGCGTAGTGGTCACCGCCGATTCGGCAGGCGGCCATCTCTCGGTGGATCTGCTGCTGCAGCCAGACGTTGCAGCCAACGGCCCGGCGGTGCTCGTGCTGTTCTCGCCGTTGATCGACCTGACGCTCGAGCTTGCCCGTGCGCGTGAGGATTTGCGGCGCGATCCGGCGATCCGCGCCGACGATGCGGCACGCCTGGTCGCGCTGTACAGCGATGGCGTCGATCCCGCACACCGGCGGCTGAAACTCGACGTCGCCGGCGGACCGCCATTGCCCCCGACACTCATCCAGGCCGGCGGCGCCGAAATGCTGCTGGCCGACGCGCGGCACCTGGCCGCCGACATCCGCGCCGGCGGTGGCCGTTGCACTTTGCAGGTTTGGCCGGACCAGGTGCACGTGTTCCAGGCGCTGCCCAGGCTGTCGCCGGAAGCCGTGAAGGCTATGCAGCACGTCGCACGTTTCATCGACACCTCGATGCGAGACAACCGTATTGAGGCCATATCAGGGAAGGCGGGCTGAGGATGATCGGGTCGTTTGGTAAATCGCCCAAGGTGAGCCATCACGCGCGAGCGGTGGTGACCGGTGCCGGCAGCGGCATCGGCGCAGCGTTCGCGATCGAACTGGCCCGCCGTGGCAGTCGGGTCGTCTGCAGCGACATCGA
>DATAZN010000224.1:0-1875 GCA_036272035.1 Mycobacterium sp.
CTGTTTCGCGCGTTGGCGTCGATCGTCGAGATCTGGGGGTTACTGGGCAGCCCCGCGGTCATCTGCAGCATGCTGTCGCCGAGGGCCAAGCGGATCGGTGACATCTTTGCCGGCACGGTGGTGATCAGCGAGCGTGCGCCGAAGCCAGGGCCGCCGCCCAGCATGCCGCCACAGCTGGCCTGGTGGGCCGTGTCGCTGCAGCTGTCCGGCCTCAGCGCTGAACAAGCCGAGGTCGCACGCCAATTCCTCACACGAGCAATGCAACTCGATCCCCAGGTGCGCGATCAGATGGCCTACCGGATCGCCAGCGACGTGTTCGGCCGAGTGGCTCCGCCGCCGCCGCCTGGGACTCCGCCCCAATTGGCATTGGCCGCCGTCCTCGCCGAAAGACACCGCCGAGAACTCACCCGGTTACGCGGCTTTTGATCCCGCCGGCTACTGCGCGATTGTGGTGGCGAGGATGGCGACGTCGGCGATCAGCAGCGCGATCGCAACCGCGGGGATCACGAATCCCCATCGGCGCCGGGCGGTGAAGAACGAGGCAACGACTGCCAAAGCCGCGACCGCCGGCGCGCCGTAGAACAGCGCGTTGAAGCCGATCCAGTTCGGCCCCAGATTGGGGCACGCCTTGTCGCTGCAGGCGGCGGTGCTCATCACGGAAACCATGGCGAACACCATCACAATGCCCGCGCCCACGACCGCGAGTAGCGCCAGCGCCCAGTTCACCCACAACCGCACGCGCTTGTCGCGGTCGGTACCCCCGGGCTCGGTCGGTGCGTCGCGGTCACCTCCCGCGTCCGCCTTCACGTGCACATTTTCCTGGCTCATGGGTGTGGTGCTACCCCGCCCGCAGCGTCCGCAAACCGCCGTAGAAGGCGCCGGCCCAAGATTTGGCCTTGCGTAACGATAGCTTCCGATATATCGTCGTCGTATCGGTAGCGCATCCGGCGTTACCTTTCCAGAAACGAGAAAACCCCATGAGTAACCCATTTCCCCATGTGGGCGGGCCATTCGCGGGTGGGCCGGGGCCGTCAGGCTTCGGATTTGCACCCCAGGACCGCCGCGCACTGCACGAACAGCGCAGGCAAGCTCGCCGTGAGTTCCGTGGCTTGGTCCGCGACCACGACGCCGGTCATGACGGGCCGTTCGGGCCCGGCTTCGGCCGAGGGTTCGGACGCGGCTTCGGTCCCGGTGGCTTCGGTCCCGGCTTCGGCCCCGCCGGACGCGGTGGACGACGTGGTGGCCACGGCCGCCGCGGGCGCCGCGGTGACGTCCGTGCCGCCATCCTGGTGCTGCTCGCCGAGCGACCGATGCACGGCTACGAAATCATCCAGGAAGTCGCCGAGCGGAGCCAGGACCTGTGGAAGCCGAGCCCCGGTTCGGTCTACCCGACCCTGCAACTGCTGGTCGACGAGGGGCTGATTGTCGCGTCGGAAAGCGAGGGCAGCAAGAAACTGTTCCAGTTGACCGACGCCGGCAAAGAAGCCGCGGACAAGGTCGCGACCCCGCCGTGGGACGAGATCGCCGACGGGGTTGACCCCGCACATCTCAACCTGCGGGCAGCTGTCGGCCAATTGTTCGGCGCCGTAGCGCAATCCGCGCATGCCGCCACCTCCGAGCAGCAACAGCGCATCATCGAGATCGTCAACAACGCTCGCCGCGAGATCTACACGATTCTCGCCGAAGACGACGACTGATCACACCGCGACGGTGGGGGCAGCACTTGCTGGTCCCCACTGTTCGCGTCAGGACACTTCGACCCAGTCGAGCGTGCGCTGCACGGCTTTTCGCCATCCCGCATAGCCAGTCGAGCGCTGTTCCTCGCTCCACTCCGGCGTCCACCGTTTGCCTTCGCGCCAGTTGGCCCGTAACTCA
>DATAZN010000225.1:0-9626 GCA_036272035.1 Mycobacterium sp.
TGTCCCAGCGTTCCGCCGGAACTTCTTTGACGAGGTCGTCGCCGCGCAGCAGCGCTTCCCACAACTGTTCTGGAGAGTCGATCCCGCCGGGGAGCCGGCAGGCCATGCCGATGATCGCAATGGGAGTAGTCGGGGTGAGGCCTTTGTACGGCCGAGGTTGACTCGAATCCGCGGGCGCCGACGAGGTCTGATTCGTCCCTACAGTGGACAATTCGCCTTCTTTCTACACGTAACGCGCCCTCTTTAAGCGTGCGTTACCGGCCCTGGTTCAAAAGCGGGAACCCGGGGGTGCTGGATTGAGCGCTCGCGGTTACGTCGGCGGTACCACGTGCTGTGCTGGAAGTGATGTTCGCGCAGATCACGGCCGAGGGCCAAGGTAACTATTCAATATGCCTACGACATCAAAAGAAGATAAACCCGATCGTAATGGTATTCAAGGGGTTCGCCAACTCGAGGGTGGTTATGCAAGCCGACGTGAATTAAAGATTGCGATCGCGATACGGGTGCTGACGCAATCGTGTCATACACGCGTCATCTGGTCCGTCAAACGGTTGAATAACGGCACCGAAAGTTGTCAAATCCCCTCCTTATAGCAATGGCATCGTCGTGCGCGGCGGACTCGGACCTGAGCGTAGGGCTCGTCCCAGTTGCTTCAGGACGCTCCAGGCCGTAGGTTCCGCGGAGCGGGCGATACGCGGCTTTGGTGCACGTCAGCGGGCCTCACGTTATTCGACATCGTTCTGGTGCTCCCATCTGAGGGCGGGATCGATACACAATCGTGAGGTCATTCAGAAAGGGCGTCAACTCGAAGGCCGGCTTTTCAGCCGAGTCTTAGCGGATTCTCAGCAGAGTGTCAGTCGGTCCGCCACGTCAGTCATTTTTCGGTGCGTATCTGCGCCTTATTGTTGCCATTCCTGTGACCCTGTTGTATGTGTGGCAGTCTGCACTGGCTGCGAGAATTAAAAACCCTGATTTTCAGTACGGGAAGTATGATTGACGCATCAGTCAACTAATACCAAAATTGTGATTGACTGATCAATCACTAATCGTGGAATTCGTATTGACATGTCAATCAGTTATTTCGTAGCGTCATTGCGATGCAAACCAGCGCGGCCGAAATGCTCAGCGTGAGGTTCCCGATCTGCGCGTTCAGTCATTACCGAGACGCGGTGGTCGCTGTCACCGACGAGGGCGGCCGCGGCGTCGGCGCCGCCGTCTGCAGCCCGGAATGCCTGACGAGCGAACGGATTTGGACCGAGCTACACGACAAACTCGCGAGCGAGGCGTCGCGGGCCGCGGAGCGGTCGCAATCGCCGACCGGAAAGCCTGCGCGCACGCTGCGCAACGCGCGCACTGGGCGGGCGGATAGTCACGACCCCGGCGTCGCGCGTGTGCAGATTTCGGTGAGCAGCGGCGGGCGGGGATATAGAAATCATGTTGCAGTGCAAGGGTATTCGAAAGTCCGATCGACGAACAACGGATGGTCAGCCGCGGTGGAGTTGGACATGCCTACCGAATCCAGTTATGCCGGTGGTCTTCTCGGCGAGGGGGTCGACCGGTGACCGAAGGTGCGGGCACCCGCAGGCGCCGCGCGGTCAGCAATGAAGACAAGTCGAAGCGGCGTGGCGAGATCATGGCAGCGTCCAAAAAAGTCTTCGCGCGCAACGGTTTTCATGGCACGACTATCGCCCACATCGCCAAGGAGGCGGGGCTGGCGTACGGGTCGGTGTACTGGTATTTCGACTCCAAGGACGAGCTGTTTCATGCGTTGATGGCCGCCGAGGCCGACGCCTTGAGAGCCCATATCGCGGCGGCGGTGGCCACAGGCGATGATCGGCCTGACAAGAACTGGGAGCCACTGCGTGTGACGGTGCAAGCCATATTGGAGTTCTTCGAGGCCGACAAGGCGGTGACCAAGCTCCTACTGCGTGACGCCTACGCGCTTGGCGACCAGTTCGAGAAGCACCTCGGCAGCATCTACGAGTGCTTCATCGACGACATCGAGAAACACATGATCGTGGCCCAGCAGCTGGGGGCGGTCATCAGTGCCCCGCCCCGGATGCTGGCCTTCAGCCTGGCCGCGCTGATCGGTCAGCTGGCTCATCGCCGGCTGACCACCGACGACGGGGTGACCGCCGGTGAAGTCGCCGACATTGTCGTCTCGTTTTCTCTCAACGGTCTACGGCCCAGGTAGAGTTGAGACACGCCCCCAGAACCTCGCTGTCCGACTCGGATTGACATGCTAATCACCAGCTCATAGCGTTCCGACAATGCGAACACGGGTCGCCGAGATGCTCGGCGTGGAATTCCCGATCTGCGCCTTCAGCCACTGCCGGGACGTGGTGGCCGCGGTATCCAATGTGGGCGGGTTCGGCATTCTCGGCGCCGTCGCGCACAGCCCGGAGCGGCTGGAGACCGAGCTGAGCTGGATCGAGGCACAGACCGGGGGCAAGCCGTACGGCGTCGACTTGCTGCTCCCGCCCAAGTACGTCGGAGCGGAGCGGGGCGGGATCGACTCTCAGCAGGTCGAGGAGTTATTGCCGGAGGAGCACCGCCGCTTCGTCGACGAACTGCTGTCCCGCTACGGGATTCCGGCGTCGACCGCAGAGGAGCGACAGCCATCCGGTGGCCTCAACATCTCGCCCAAGGGCTACGAACCGCTGCTCGACGTGGCGTTCGCCCACCACATCCGGCTGATCGCGAGCGCGCTCGGTTCGCCGCCGCCGGTGCTGGTCACCCGGGCGCACGACAACGACGTGCTGGTGGCGGCGCTGGCCGGGACCACGGCGCATGCTCGGCAGCACGCGGCGGCCGGCGTCGACCTGATCGTCGCCCAAGGCACCGAGGCCGGTGGGCACACCGGCCAGGTGGCGACGATGGTGCTCGTCCCTGAGGTGGTGGACGCAGTGGCCCCGGTGCCGGTGCTGGCGGCGGGCGGCATTGCCCGCGGCCGCCAGATCGCAGCATCGCTGGCGTTGGGGGCCGAGGGAGTGTGGTGCGGTTCGGTGTGGCTGACCACCGAGGAGGCCGAGACGCCGCCCGTCGTAAAGGACAAGTTTCTGACCGCCACCTCCTCGGACACCGTCCGGTCGCGATCTTTGACCGGCAAGCCTGCGCGCATGCTGCGCACCGCATGGACCGACGAGTGGGAACGGGCCGACAGTCCCGACCCGCTGGGAATGCCGTTGCAGACCGCGCTGATCGATGATCCGCAGCGGCGAATCAATCGGGCCGCCGCCCAGGCAGATTCCAGCGCTCGTGAGCTCGCCACCTACTTCGTCGGTCAGGTCGTGGGTTCGATGGACAAGGTTCAGCCGACGTCCGCGGTGGTGCTGGATATGGTCTCGGAGTTCATTGATACCGTGGGGCGCCTTGATGAGCTCGTCGACCGGTGATGTGGACCGGCAGGGGAGCGCCGGGCCTGCGGTAACCGATGGGCGCCGTGACGAGATCCATGACGGCCGCCAAGAAAGTGTTCGCGCGCAATGGGTTTGACGCTACGACGATCGCCGATGTCGCCAAAGAGGCTGGTATGCCGTTCGACGTCGTCTACCAGTACTTCGATTCGAAGGAAGCCTTGTTCGTGGCGTTGATCGCCGCACAGGAGTACGCACTGCGCACCCACGTCGCGGTCGCACTGGCCGCAAGCGGCGCAAGCTTCGGATATGCGGAGGTGCCGTTCCGCCACCCTGCGGGCGATGCTCGAGTACTTCGACGCCGACCGCGCCGCCGCCAAGTTGCTGTTCCGCGACGCGTACACAAAGAACAACCGGTTCAACGAGCGACTCGGCAGCCTCTACGAGCGCTACATCGACGACATCGAAACCCTTGTGGTCGCTGCGCAGAGACGGGGCGACATGGTGGCTGCGCCGTCCCGGTTGGTGGCCTACACCCTGACCGTGCTGATCGGCCAGATTGTGCACCGTCGGCTGACCACCGACGACGGCATCACTGCGGCCGAGGCCGCGGACTTCATCGTCGCGCTGGTGATGACTGGGTTGCGACGCGACTAGACGCCTTGGCAGGTTACGGAACCATAACGGCTGGTCAGGGGTCATCGGCGTGGCGAATTGACCCGGGCGGAATGTTCGGGCATCATCGACAGGGTAAGCACCTCGTTAGGTGAGGCGTCTACACGGATACAGGCCACTGACCCCGAACGTCGAGAGACGCCCAGGGTCAGGACAGCTCCTCCCGGGTTAAGGGTTGAGCCCAAGTGGCTTCCGGATTCTCCGGATACGCCGTGTAGTGCCGAAACTCTGACGAGTGGGGTGCGGCTTCCCGCCTGTGGTCGGGTTCTGTATTCCTGCTTGCGTGCCAATTGTGCGGTAATCCGCACGTGCTGCGACCGCGAGGAGGTGAGGGACGCATGAGTTCCAGTGACAGTCCGGATCGATATCCGGGCTCTGTTTCGTCCCGAACCGGCCTGCGGCGCGTCGCTTTCAGCTGAGCCTTTCTCGGCCCCAGTCAGCACGTCGCCTCATCGGAAGAGCGGTCTGTAGAGATCTGCTCCACGCTGTTTCGGACGGACATCGAATCCCGTTGTGCCCGTTTGACTTTCTGCGTAGGAGGCGATCATGACCGCTGTTCTGTACGACGAAGTAGTAGCGGCGACGTCCGCACCCCGGCTCAGGGTGGTCCCTGACCCGACGCCGACGACACCGCCGACGCCGAAGACCTCCAAGCGGTCTGACCTTCCGTTGACAGGCGCCGACCCGCTGGTCGAGGGCGCTGCTCGGCTGCTCTGTGTTCCGCTGCGGCAGCTCTACGCCGCGCTGTGGCGCGTGGGTGTTCTGGAAGTTGGCGCCTGAAGAGCGCTCCGGTGGCTACGTTGTGACGCTCCCGGTATCTGAAGCGTGGTAAAGCCTCGGTGCCGGGAGCGCTTCGTTACTGCTGAGCCGTGATGAAAGCTGACAGTCCTTGCTGATAGCCGGCAAGGCTATGCCGCCAGCCGAGCTGGACCTGCCCGCCACTGTCGACGCTGATTTGCGCACCGACGTGGACGTACGGCGCGGGTGGCAGCAAGGGAACGATGTCGAGAAAGTTCACTACGCGGTAACAGCTTTCGATGGCAGCATTGAACTTCTCGGCAAAGTTGCTCACTCCGGCACGAGGTCCGGCGAACGTGATCAGCCGCGGCTCGATCGTGTTCGGCGGCATGTTCTTTGCGATGTCAGGCGCCGCGAGAACGGCCAGTGCCGCACCAAGACTGTGGCCGGTGATCAGGATCTGATCGCAGCCGGCCACCGCGGCGGACAAGTGGGTGGCGATGTTGTTGCGGACGAGCTGGTAGACGTCCTGAAAGCCGGAATGCACTTGCCCGAACCCGCTGATCGGACGGTAGTCGTCGGGTATCGCGTCGATATCGGCGATCCACTCGGCGAGATCGGATGTGCCGCGAAAGGACACGAATGCGGTTCGACTGGCCGGATTACGGCCCATCAGCCCGAAAATGTTGGTGTTGTTGGTCATCGCGGTCACCGCGGGATGCGGGTCAGTCATCGCGGTGAGCATCACGGCGTCCGCCTGAATGAGGCTGGTCTGGCTGTATCCGGCCGGCAGAGCCGCGGTGTTGCCACCCATCACTGTGTAGGCCGCTTGCGCCAACGGCAGCGCGACGTCGCGCGCAAAAGTCGGGTCGAAAGCCACGGCCGCAGTCTAGGACGATTTCGGGGTCGCGGCCCTCGACCTCTGTCTTGATGCTTGTTGAGCCAGATGTACGCTAACCTGTGAAACACCTTCTCACCGCTGACTACAGCGAACCCGACTGCGGCAGAGCCGAACTCAGGAGATGTCATTTCGATGCCCGACATGCACGCTTTTGACCGCGCGATTGCACTCGAGGTCGTCGACGACGATGTCGTCCGGGGTACTACTCGGCCTGAGTGGGCGAATATGGTCGGACCCTTCGGCGGTGTCACCGCCGCAATCTTGCTGCGCGCCATCCAAGTGCATCCCGACTGTCTTGGTGAGCCGGTGGCGCTGACTGTGAATTTCGCCGCGCCCATTGCCGACGGCGACTTCGACATTTCGCGCCGAGCGCCGCGCACCAACCGCACCAATCAACATTGGATCGTCGAACTCAGTCAGGATGGCGCGGTCAAGACCACGGCCACGGCGATATTCGGGATCCGCCGCGATACTTGGTCAGACACCCAAGCGGTACCACCAGCTGCGCCGCCACCGGAGCAGATCTCACGTAGCAGTCGCGAGAACCTGCCGGTCTGGACTGATTTGTACGACATGCGTTTTGCCGAAGGCTCGTTTTCCGGTGGGGCAGTGCAGATAGGCTCGTCCTCCACGACCACGCTATGGGTGCGCGACGCCGCGCAGCGCCAGGTCGACTTTCCGGCACTGACCGCGATGTCCGACATCTTCTTTCCGCGAGTGTTTTTGCGCCGCGGGGTAATCCCCGCCGGCACCATTTCCATGACCACGTACTTTCACGCCGATATTCAGCATTTGGACGCTCTCGGCGGCGACTACATTCTGGCGACGGCGCGCGCTGACCGCTTCGACCGTGGATTCTTCGACCAGAACGCGCAGCTGTGGAGCCGTGACGGTGCGCTGTTGGTGACCACCTACCAGATCGTCTACTTCAAGGGCTGACCGAGTTCAGCGTAGCCCCGCTGACGCTAATTCTCCTGAGTCAGCGGGCCGGGGATCGTCCGACTTGCGGTGAGCCGTAGAATTGCCTGCACGGCGTCGATCCGGCCATCACCGGGGAGCCTTCGGAAGAACGGCCGGCAGAAGCACTCAGTAGGCCCAGTAGAACCGAACGGGTAGGCCCGTCACAGCCGGCAACGAGCGGCCACGCCGATGCGTGGCAAGCGGGGTGGTACCGCGGCGCTTGCGCACCAGCGCGACGTCGTCCCCGTGCCTTAGAGCGGCACATGGAGACGACGCGCGGTGACCGACAAAACCTATCCGAAGCCGGCTGGCGGTGCACCCGACTTGCCGGCGCGGGAACTCGAGGTCCTCGACTACTGGGCGGCCGACGATACGTTCCAGGCCAGCATCGCCCATCGCGCCGACGCCCCTGAGTACGTGTTCTACGACGGGCCACCCTTCGCCAATGGTCTGCCGCATTACGGGCATCTCCTCACCGGATACGTCAAGGACATCGTCCCTCGGTACCGGACCATGCGCGGATACAAGGTGGAGCGCCGCTTCGGGTGGGACACCCACGGCCTGCCAGCCGAACTCGAGGTCGAGCGGCAGCTCGGCATCACCGACAAATCTCAGATCGACGCGATGGGTATCGCCGCCTTCAACGACGCCTGCCGCGAATCGGTGTTGCGGTACACCGACGAATGGCGGGCCTATGTGACCCGACAGGCACGGTGGGTCGACTTCGACAACGATTACAAGACGCTCGACCTGCCCTATATGGAATCGGTGATCTGGGCTTTCAAGCAGCTGTGGGACAAGGGGTTGGCCTACGAGGGCTACCGTGTGCTGCCGTATTGCTGGCGCGACGAGACTCCGCTGTCCAACCACGAGCTGCGGATGGACGACGACGTCTACCAAAGCAGGCAAGACCCGGCCCTTACGGTCGGATTCGCCGTCCCAGAAGGCGATTTGGCGGGTGCGCACCTCCTGGTGTGGACCACGACGCCCTGGACGCTGCCGTCGAACCAGGCCGTGGCCGTCAACCCCGACGTCACCTACGTACAGGTGCGCGCCGGCGAGCACCGCGTCGTGCTGGCCGAGGCCCGATTGGCCGCCTACGCACGAGAACTCGGCGAAGAGCCTGAAGTACTGGGCAGCTACCGTGGCAGCGACCTGGTCGGCACCCGGTATCGGCCGCCGTTTCCGTATTTTATGGACTCGCGCTTCGCTTTTCAGATACTCAGCGCCGACTTCGTGACGACCGATGACGGCACGGGGATCGTGCACTTGGCACCGGCCTACGGTGAGGACGACAAGGAGACCGCCGACAAAGCCGGCATCGTGCCGGTGACCCCGGTCGACGCCAAAGGCCGATTCGACGCGACCGTTCCGGATTACCGGGGGCAGCACGTCTTTGACGCGAACCCGCAGATCATCCGCGACTTGAAGAATCACACCGGCCCGACCGCCGCGAACGGTGCGGTGCTGATCCGGCAGGAGACATACGACCACCCCTATCCGCACTGCTGGCGATGCCGCAATCCGCTGATCTACCGCGCGGTTTCGTCGTGGTTCATCGAGGTCACCGACTTCCGGGATCGCATGGTCGAGCTCAACCAACAGATCACCTGGTACCCCGAACACGTCAAAGACGGTCAGTTCGGTAAATGGCTGCAGGGAGCGCGGGACTGGTCGATCTCACGAAATCGCTACTGGGGCACGCCCATTCCGGTGTGGGTCTCCGACGATCCGGCCTATCCGCGGATCGACGTCTACGGCAGCCTCGAGGAGCTCGAGCGCGACTTCGACACTCGGCCCGACAACCTGCACCGGCCCTATATCGATCAGCTCACCCGGCCCAATCCCGATGACCCGAGCGGGCGTTCGACGATGCGGCGCATCCCGGACGTGTTCGACGTGTGGTTCGACTCCGGCTCAATGCCTTACGCCCAGGTGCACTATCCGTTCGAGAACCGCGACTGGTTCGACGGGATCGACGGCGCCGACCCTGACAAGCAGGTCGACGCGCACTACCCCGGTGATTTCATCGTCGAATACATCGGGCAGACCCGCGGCTGGTTCTACACGCTGCACGTGTTGGCCACCGCACTGTTCGACCGGCCGGCATTCAAAACCTGTGTGGCGCACGGGATCGTGCTGGGCAGCGACGGCCAGAAGATGAGCAAGTCGCTGCGCAACTATCCCGACGTCAGCGAGGTGTTCGATCGCGATGGCTCCGATGCCATGCGCTGGTTCCTGATGGCCTCGCCGATCCTGCGCGGCGGCAACCTGATCGTGACCGAACAGGGCATTCGCGACGGCGTGCGCCAGGTGCTGCTGCCGTTCTGGAACGCCTACAGCTTCCTGGCCCTCTACGCGCCGAAAGTCGGTACCTGGCGCTCCGATTCGGCACACGTCCTGGACCGCTACATCCTGGCCAAGCTGGCAGTGCTGCGGGACGACCTGACCGCGGCGATGGATGGCTGCGACATCTCGGGGGCATGCGAGCAGTTGCGGCAGTTCACCGAGGCGCTGACGAACTGGTATGTGCGACGGTCACGTTCGCGGTTCTGGGAGGAAGACCCCGATGCGATCGACACATTGCACACCGCGCTCGAAGTGACCGCGAGGTTGGCGGCGCCGCTACTGCCGATGACCACCGAGATCATCTGGCGGGGGATCACCGCTGAGCGCTCTGTGCATCTGTCCGACTGGCCGGCCGCCGACCTACTGCCCGTTGACCTCGAGTTGGTCGCCGCAATGGACCAGGTGCGCGAGGTGTGCTCAGTGGCGTCGTCACTGCGCAAGGCCAAGAAGCTGCGGGTACGGCTGCCGCTGCCGAAGCTGACTGTGGCGGTGGAGAATCCGCAGCGATTGGCGCCGTTCACCGATCTGATCGCCGACGAGCTCAACGTCAAGGCGGTCGAGCTGACCGACGACATCGCCAGCTACGGCCGTTTCGAGCTCACCGTCAACGCCCGGGTCGCCGGTCCACGGTTGGGCAAGGACGTGCA
>DATAZN010000226.1:0-15020 GCA_036272035.1 Mycobacterium sp.
CTGGACCAACGTCATCCTCGGATTCGGCGATCCCGATCTGACAACGGAATTCGATGAGTTCGTTCAGGTTTCGATGGACATCGGTGCCTACGCCAGCGCGTTGGCCGAGGATCGCCGTGTCAATCACCACGACGATCTGACCACGAGCCTGGTGGCGGCAGAGGTCGAGGGTGAGCGGCTGACGACGGCCGAGGTCGGGTCCTTTTTCATCCTGCTGGCCGTGGCCGGTAACGAGACCACGCGCAATGCGATCAGCCACGGGCTGCTCGCATTGACCCGGTACTCCGAGCAGCGACAGACGTGGTGGTCGGACTTCGATGCCCTGTCGCACTCGGCCGTCGAGGAGATCGTGCGCTGGGCCTCACCGGTGGTCTACATGCGCCGCACGCTCACCCGTGACTTCGAGATGAATGGAACAAAGCTGGCGGCCGGCGACAAGGCCACGCTGTGGTACTGCTCGGCCAATCGCGATGAGTCGAAGTTCGACAACCCGTGGATGTTCGACGTGACGCGTGATCCCAACCCGCATGTCGGTTTCGGCGGGGGCGGCGCACACTTCTGCCTGGGTGCCAACCTGGCCCGCCGCGAGATCAGGGTCATGTTCGAAGAGTTGCACCGCCAAATACCCGATGTCGTCGCGACCGGCGAGCCCGCCAGGTTGCTGTCACCGTTCATCCACGGCATCAAAACGCTCCCGATCGCGTGGACGCCGCCGGGCTGATTCCGGCCCATTCTGCAAAAGTCCGGGCCGTCGATACGAAGACTGGGAACTTGATGACCCGTCCGGCCGTGAACGGGCGCTCGGCGCCCGCACGCCGACAAGATGAAAGTTGCCCCCTTCGTACAGCATGATGTGCAGGTGTTCGGGCTTGTCGTCATCGTTGCACTGTTCGCCATCGTCATCGTCGGCACCGTGCTGGGCCGGCGCTACCGCGTCGGCCCGCCGGTTCTGCTCATCGGGCTCGGTGCACTCCTGGGTTTGGTCCCGCGGTTCGGCCACGTCCAGCTTGACGGTGAAATCGTGCTGTTGCTGTTCTTGCCGGCAATTCTCTACTGGGAGAGCCTGAATACCAGCTTTCGCGAGATCCGCGCCAACCTGCGCGTCATCGTTCTGCTCAGCGTCGGCTTGGTGATCGCCTGCGCGATAGCGGTGTCGTGGACGGCGCGGGCATTCGGGATGGAATCACACGCCGCCTCGGTGCTCGGTGCCGTGCTCTCCCCGACTGACGCCGCCGCCGTCGCTGGTCTGGCGAAGCAACTGCCGCGCCGGACCCTCACCGTGTTGAAAGCGGAGAGCATCATCAACGACGGGACCGCGCTCGTCCTGTTCGGTGTAGCCGTGTCGGTCGCGATGGGCGGCGCGCCCGTGGGCCCGCTCGACTTGACCGTCCGATTCGTCCTGTCCTACCTCGGCGGCATCGTGGCCGGCCTGCTGATCGGCGGTGTCGTGACGCTCACCCGGAAGCGGCTCGACGCGCCGCAAGAAGAAGCCGCGCTCAGCCTGCTGACGCCGTTCGCCGCGTTCCTGCTCGCCAATTCGGTTGGCTGCAGCGGTGTCGTCGCCGTCCTGGTGTCCGCTCTCGTGCTCGCCTACGCTTCGCCGCGGGTGATCCGGGCCCGGTCCCGTCTGGTGACGTACGCGTTCTGGGACATTGCGACGTTTCTCATCAACGGCGCGCTGTGGGTTTTCGTCGGCGTCCAGCTGCCCAGCGCAATGCGGGGAGTCTCCCGGGTCGACGGCGGTGTTCACCACGCCCTCGTCATGGCGGTCGCCGTCACCCTCGTGGTTGTCGCGACTCGGATCGCCTGGGGAGAGGCCACTACGGTGCTGGTCCGCACCGTAGATCGGCGCGAATCGCAACGCGAACGGCGGATCGCCTGGCGGCAACGGATGGTGTCCAACTGGGCCGGATTCCGCGGAGCCGTCTCGCTCGCGGCCGCGCTAGCGGTCCCGCTGACCACCCACAGCGGCGCGCCCTTCCCGGATCGCAACCTGATCATCTTCGTCGTGTCGTTTGTCATTCTGACAACCGTGATTGTCCAGGGCAGTAGCCTGCCCGCCGTCGTCCGCTGGGCCCGCATCCCCGAAGACGTGGCCCACGCGGACGAATTGCGTCTCGCGCGCTGCCACGGAGCCCAAGCCGCCCTGGACGCGCTGCCGTCGGTCGCCGCCGAAGTCGGCATCGACGAGGACCTGCAGAACCGGCTGCACGGGGAATACAAGAAACACGCTGCGCTGGTGAAGGCCAGCGACGATGGCTCCACTCGCAACGACGCCGAAGAACGCAGCGATTTGATTCGCCAGGTGCGCCTTGGCGTGCTCGAACACAAACGCCGCGCCATCACCGAGCTTCGCGACCAGCGTCGCATCGACGACATCGTCCTGCTGGAGTTGCAGGCCTCGATGGATCTCGAGGAGGCGCGGCTGTTGGGACCTTCAAGCCCGGACTAGCCAGATCCCCTATCGTGTAGCAAGTTTCGCGACGATTTGATCAGCGATATCGACCGCGGAGCCCGCGGGATTGGCGCTGCAGGTGTTGACGTCGACGATGACGTTGTTCTTGACGGCTAATGCGCGGCCGCAGGCCCACCCGCCGGTTTTTGCTTCTTGCTGCGTCGAAATCGTGCTCAATGCGTCGTTGGCATCAGATATCGGCGCCACGCTCCACTGCGTTCTGGATTGAGTATGCGTGTACTGATGGCAGGCCGGCCATCGCAGGCCCGAGGAGATGAAGAAGACGTGGGCTTGTTTGGTGGTGGGAAACAGCACCACTGCTTGCTCGGCGTAGTGGGTGAAGTTATCGCCGTCGTTGAGCGCCTGGTCACGCTCTGCGGTGAAACCGCTGTTGGCGTAGACCGGTGCCTGCGCCGAACCGTCGATGGCCAGGCATTCGATCGGCTTCATCGTGGCGCTGTCGTCAGACATCGCGTCGTGCTTTCTGATCACCGCCATTCCGGTCGCGCCCATCAGCGGGTTGATCTGGGCAGGGGTGAGCAACAGCGGCTCGAGTTCACGCTCGACAACAGGTCGCGGGATCAGCGACGTGACGGTCGTCGTCGGGTTCGTACCGGCTTGATTGCTGCCGCCACACCCCGCGACGAGTATCCCGGCGCCGACCACGACAACCGTGGCCGCGAAATGGCGCATCTGCTTGTTTCCCATTCCCGTCTTAACCCCGACCTGAGCGCGGCGCGATAACACCACGGCGTTGCCGGACCGAGCCTCGGACCACAAGCCTACCGCGCGCTGCGACGAGTAATACCAGGACATTAGAGCAATTTTAGGCTCCGCTCACTGATTCCAAATAGAGCAGAGATGGTTTGCGGAATACCCATATGCCGGAGCTCTAAAGTGAGTACCGTCGTGCCGTGCCCCTTCTGCGGGAAAGCCCTCTTCGTGGTCGACGATTGCGCATCCATGAGGTGCTGATGGAGCGCGCCCTGATGAGCCCGCTCGGCTATCAGTTCCTGCTCCAGCTGGCGCCGCGGATCGACAAGGTGCTGATTCCGCCGACAAACGGCCGGCTGAGCTCGTTCGGAATCGGCAAGGTGGGGCTGGTCACGACGACGGGTGCGAAGTCGGGGTTGCAGCGCGCGCATCCGCTGACATTGATCAAGGACTCCGACGGGCTGCTCGCGATCGGGTCCAATTACGGGCGCCCAGCGCATCCGGCCTGGAGCGCCAACCTGCTGGCGAATCCCGAATGCACAGTCGAATTTATGGCTCCGACGGCGCAATACCGAGCCGAGTTGCTCACCGGCGACGCCCGCACCTCGGCATGGGCCACGGCTACCGACTTCTACGCCGGTTACGAGCGCTACCGGGCCAATTGCGCACCGCGCGAGATCAGGGTCTTTCGCCTGAGACCTGCCGCCTGAGGCCGCGTATCGGCCTCAGCGATCTGCGGTGTTCACGGCCTGTTCAGTTACTCGTTAGTGTCAGATGGTTGACCGCACATTAGCGCCCGTTTCGCTGGTTATATGCGTGTCGTTCAGGTCGCCAACTTCTACGGGCCTCGATCCGGCGGCCTTCGCACCGCCGTCGATCGCCTGGGTGCAGAATACTGCGCCGCGGGCCACGAGGTGTTTCTGATCGTCCCGGGGCGGCACGCCGAGCACAGTGAATTGTCCACCGGCGTCGTGCGAATCACGGTGCCCGCCAAGCTGATTCCATTCACCGGTGGATACCGCGCGGTGCTGCCGGGCCGGGTCCGCACGCTGCTGCAAAGCCTGCGACCCGACACCCTCGAGGTGTCAGATCGGCTCACGCTGCGATCGCTCGGCCGCTGGGGCCGCGACCACGGCGCGACGACGGTGATGATCTCCCACGAGCGCCTCGATCGTCTTGCGGGCCAACTACTTCCGCGCCGGACCGCGCGGAGGTTCGCTGACTTCGCCAACCGGCGCACCGCCGCCAACTACGACACCGTGGTGTGCACCACCGGGTTTGCCCGCGAAGAATTCGATCGCATCGGCGCGACGAACACCGTCACCATTCCGCTCGGCGTGGACCTGGACACCTTCCACCCGTCGCGTCGCTCGGCCCTCGTCCGTCGGCGCTGGGCGACACCGAACCAGATATTGCTGGTGCACTGCGGCCGATTGTCGGTGGAGAAACGGGCCGATCGCAGCATCGACGCGGTTGCCGCATTGTGCGACGCCGGCGTTGAGGCCCGACTGGTCGTGGTGGGCGATGGCCCGCTGCGCGCCAGGTTGCAACGGCAGGCCGCTCGATTGCCAGTCGATTTCACCGGTTTCATTTCCGATCGGCACAGCGTCGCCGAGTTGCTGGCGTCAGCCGATGTCGCGCTCGCACCGGGACCGCACGAAACCTTCGGGCTGGCCGCGTTGGAGTCGCTGGCATGCGGGACGCCGGCCGTGGTCTCCCGCACGTCTGCCTTGGGCGAGATCATCACCGCCGACAGCGGCGCACTGGCCGACAACAACCCAACAGCGATCGCCGAGGCCGTCACCGCGATTGTCAGCCGCCCCGAAGAGCAGCGCCGCGCCGCTGCCCGGCGCCGCGCTGAAATGTTTACCTGGCAAAGGGCCGCGGTCGACATGCTGACCACGCTCGGGGCAGCCTCGTTGGACGACGACCCCGGCGATTCTCAACACACCGCCTAGCCGGGGCCACCCTGCTGGCCGGCAGGCCCGACCTGACCGGTGAGCGGATTGACTTGAACCGTCATCGGACCTCCGGCCGGCTGCCGCGCCTGTGCGGCGCGCTGCTGGGCAGCCTGCGCGAGCGCGTTCACCACCGGGTTATTCTTCGCCATCTCACGGCGATCCTCGTCGGACAGCTCGTAGAACGACCAGAGCCCCCAAGCGGCGGGACGGACGTAGATCGTCACCTTCTGATGCCGACGCTTGTTCGCCGACAACACCGCGGGAACGGGCACAACCCGGTCCAGGGTCGCGGAACTGACTAGCTCCTGAGCGATCTTTTCCGTGTCCACCCCGTCTTGAAGCTCATAAACCAACGACTGGTTGGGGGTGTGGGATGGGCCCTGGAGGGCCAGGAACCACGCCATCCGCGTCTCCTTCGCTCGTGATCGTCAGCGCAACTGTAGAGGACGCGCGATAGCGACAGTGCCGATTGACTTTGCGGCTTGGGCTAATTCGTCTCGGGGAACGCGACCTGGGCGGCCGGCGCACCACGGGCAACCACCACCGGCATCGACGTGGAGGCATTGGTCTGCAGGATCGTCTGCACAATCTCGATGAGATCCTCGACGGGCATCAGCTTGCCGGGCATGCAACCGCCCGACACCCACAGCGGGTAGGCCTTCATCGCCAGATCCATGTCCCAGCCCGCGTTCATTCCGGTTGCCGCTTCACCCTCGCCGCCCGCGCACTCCCCGACGACGAGACAGGTGAAACCGACATCCGGGTGCTCAGCCCGCCAGGCCTCCACGAGTCTTTCCAGCGCGGCTTTGCTGACGCCGTAGGCGCCGAGACCGGGCCAGGGCGGCCCGAAGGTGCCCGCGTCCGATGAGAGGTAGACCGCTTTGCCCGCAGAGGCGGTCAGGTGCGGAATCGCCGCCGCCGTCGCCAGCGACGCGCCAATGACGTTGGTGTCGAAAATGCGCCGCCACGTGTCGGCGCCGGTGTCGACCATGCGGACGAGCGGGCTGATGGCGGGCGTGTAGATGAGGTTGTCGATACCTCCGAGTGCTTCGGCCGCCTGATCGAACGCCGACCGACACGATGCCTCGTCGGTGACATCGCATTCGATGGCGACGGCGCCTGAACCTGCTTCCTCGGCCGCGGCTTCAATGCGGGCGCGACGCCGGGCGAGCAACGCGATCTGTCCGCCGCGTTGGGCAAGACCGACACCGATGCAACGCCCGAGGCCGCTCGACGCCCCAACGACCACTGTCCGTGACATATTCGCCCTTTCTTGTAACGCGCCCCGTTGCAGCCACAGCGTATCGGCCGCCGGGTCGGCCTTCCATACCGCGGCCGATACCGCGTCGGCCCGGTCTTCGATTCCAATGGGCGAGACCCCGCGTCCGGATAGTTGGCAATGTGCGAATTGTGAGTTTAGACACGTTTTGAACGGGCTAATCGCAGCTCACATTGGAGGATCCTGTGCGCGCAACGCGCACCCTTGTCGGGAGTGTGATCGGAGTGGGCATGACTTCATTCGCTGTTGCCGAGATTGGCTGCGACGAGCGTGACTACGACAACTGGCTCGTCACGCTGGTCCAAGCATCCGAGCGTCTCGACGTCCTGCAAACCGTGGTCAACGAGCTGCGCCGGCTGTGCGAATGCGAAGACGTGGTCCAGAGCCGCCAGGTGATGGAGGTGCTCGAACGGCACGGTGCGATCACCTGAGCGCCCGACCGTTTTGGTCCGTAACGTGAGCCAGATGAAGTATCTGGACGTCGACGGCATCGGCAGGGTTAGTCGGATCGGGCTGGGAACTTGGCAGTTCGGATCCCGCGAGTGGGGCTACGGCGATGGTTACGCCGCCGGCGCCGCCCGCGACATCGTCCATCGCGCACGCGCCTTGGGCGTCAACTTCTTCGACACCGCCGAGGTGTACGGACTCGGCAAGAGCGAGCGAATCCTCGGCGAGGCATTGGGGGACGAGCGCGATCAGGTTGCGGTGGCCACCAAGGTCTTTCCGGTCGCGCCGTTTCCGGCGGTGGTGAAACAGCGCGAGCGCGCCAGCGCGCGGCGGTTGCAGCTCGAGCACATCCCGCTCTACCAGATTCACCAACCCAACCCGGTTGTCCCCGATTCGGTGATCATGCCGGGCATGCGCGACCTGCTCGACAGCGGCGCCATCAGGGCCGCCGGCGTCTCGAACTACTCGCTGTCTCGGTGGAAACAGGCCGATGCCGCACTCGGGCGACCGGTCATCAGCAACCAGGTGCATTTCTCACTGGCCCACCCGCAGGCGCTCAAGGGTCTCGTGCCGTTCGCCGAGCAGGAGAACCGTGTGGTAATCGCCTATAGCCCACTGGCCCAAGGGCTTCTGGGCGGCAAGTACGGCGTGGACGACCGTCCCGGCGGCGTTCGCGCGGTCAACTCGCTGTTCGGTACCGAGAACCTGCGCCGAATCGAGCCGCTGCTGCAGACATTGCGCGACGTTGCCAAGGACGTCGACGCCAAGCCCGCGCAGGTGGCGCTGGCCTGGCTGATCAGCCTGCCCAACGTCGTTGCCATTCCCGGGGCATCCAGCGTCGAGCAGCTCGAATTCAACGTCGCCGCAGCCGATATCGAGCTCAGTGCGGATTCCCGAAAGGCACTGACCGACGCCGCCCTCAACTTCCACCCGGTGTCCACGAAGCGGTTCCTGGCCGACACGGTTCGGGAGCGGCTCGGCTTGCACTGAGCTCTGCTAGCGCAAGCTCACGAGTTGGTCGAGCGTATCGATGGGCAACTCACCGTCCACGATCGCGGTGATCATCATGGCGTTCAACGTGATCGCGCCGTGGTGGTTATCCAGGAAGGCAGTGTCGGCGGCGTCGCGGCCGGTCGCGATGCGCACCATCGACTGCCGGGGAGCCAGGCATGTCGCGTCGACGACCCGCCACTCACCGTCGACGAACGCCTCGGCGACCGCGTGAAAGTCCATCGGTTCACACCCCGGCGCGTACACCGCCGCCAAGCGGGCCGGTATGTACAGAGCCCGCAACAACGCGATCACCAGGTGGGCGTAGTCGCGGCACACGCCGGCACCCGCCAGCAGCGTGTCGGCGGCGCCATCGATCGGATCACTGGATCCTGGAACGTAATTCAGTCGCGTGCCCACCCACGATGAGACCCTTTCAAGCAATGTGGCTGAGTCGGCGTATTGCGCGAACTCGGTCGCGGCGAACCCGAAGAACTTGTCGGATTCGGCGTAGCGGCTCGGACGCAGATAGGTGACGAGGTCGATGTCGCGGACCGGTGCCGGCTGGGCTTCGCCGCAAACCGTTGCCGAGTAGGACAGGTTCACCGCTCCTTCGCCGACGTCTATCGAATGAATCCGCGTGTCATGCGGCCCGACGATTTCGCGAGGCTGAAGTAGCTTGCCGTTCAACGTGATTGCCAGCGATTCGCGAACCTCGAGGCCCGGCTGGCGGGCGACGGCGATCTGGAATTCGAGCGTCGTAGGAGCCGTGACCTCGACATCGATCTGCGCGGCGACTTCACGGTTCGCGGTGCTCGTCGCTACCCCGTGCCCGCCGTCGTTGCGGTGCCGCCATGAGGGCATGGGTGTACCGCCCTTTCGTTGTCGCAGAAGTTGCGCGCCGAGACATGCACCGCCGTCGGCCGATGTCCAACGAAACGTTTGCCGTACGCCATCGGCTGCGGACTCAACCAGGGCGCAAGTGGTTACTTCCAGCCTACAAGTGAGTCGCGCAGGACTCCTGCTCTAGAGAACGTAGAGCATCTCCTGATAGGTGGGCAGCGGCCACAGGTCGTCAGCGACAACGGCTTCGAGTGCGTCGGCGGCGGTTCGAATCGCTTCCATCGCCGGCAGCAGCTCGTGCTGTGCGTGCTTGGCCTCGTCGAGCGCCGACTCAGCCGAGTGATCCGACAGCGCCGCTTTCAAGGAGGCCAAACCCTTCTCGAGATCGACGATCGGAGCGGACACCGATTCCAGCGCCAGCGTGCTTGCTTCCACGCCGGCGGCCTTCAAGGCCGCGACATTCTGCGCGAGCTCGGTCTGGTAGCGGATCGCGGCCGGCAGAATGATCGTCGACCCGATCTCCATCGATAACTTGGCCTCCACGGCGACGGTCAGCACATACTGCTCCAGCTGGACCTCGTAGCGGCTGTGCAGCTCGCGCTCGCTGAACACCGAATACTTCTCGAAGAGTTCGACCGCTTCTGGCTTGATCAGCTCCGGAACGGCGTCCAACGTAGTCTTGAGGTTCGGCAAGCCTCGTTCGGCGGCCTCGATCTGCCACTTCTCCGAATAGCCGTCCCCGTTGTACACCACGTCACCGTGTTCGGTGATGACCTCGGTGAGCAGGGTCTGGACTGCCTTGTCGAAGTTCTCGCCGTCTTCGACAGCCTTCTCCAACTTGGTGGCCATGAAATCCAACGAGTCCGCCATGATCGTGTTGATGATGATCAACGGCACCGCAACCGTCTGCCCAGAGCCAGGCGCCCGGAACTCAAACCGGTTGCCGGTGAACGCGAACGGACTGGTGCGGTTGCGGTCACCTGGATCGGTCGGCAGCGTGGGGAGCGTGTCGACACCGATGATCATGGTGCCCTTACCCTTTGACGACGTCGCCGCACCCTTGGCGATCTGCTCGAAGACATCCGCGAGCTGCTCGCCGAGGAAGATCGAGATAATCGCCGGCGGTGCCTCGTTGGCGCCCAAGCGGTGGTCGTTGGTAGCCGACGCCACCGAAACACGTAGCAGCCCGGAGAACTTGTGCACCGCGCGGATCACGGCCGCGCAGAACACCAGGAACTGAGCGTTCTCGTGCGGGGTGTCGCCCGGGACCAGCAGCGAGCCCAGCTCGGAATTGCCCAACGAGAAGTTGACGTGCTTGCCCGATCCGTTGACGCCGGCGAATGGCTTCTCGTGGAACAGGCATTCCATGCCGTGCTTTTTGGCCAGCGTCTTGAAGATCGTCATCGTCAGCTGCTGATGGTCTGAGGCGATGTTGGCCCGCTCGAACATCGGCGCCAGCTCGAACTGGCCGGGAGCCACCTCGTTGTGCCGGGTCTTGGCGGGAATACCGAGTTTGAACAGCTCTCGCTCGGTGTCCATCATGAAGCCCAGGACACGCTCGGGGACCGCTCCGAAGTAGTGATCGTCGAACTCCTGGCCCTTCGGCGGCTTGGTGCCGAACAAGGTGCGGCCCGCGTTGATCAGGTCTGGTCGCGCCAGGAAGAAGTGCCGGTCGATCAAGAAGTACTCCTGCTCGGGGCCGCAGAAGGACACCACGTGGTTGAGGTCCTTGTGGCCGAACAGCTTCAGGACCCGTTCGGCGTGCTTACCCATCGCCTGCTGGCTACGCAGCAACGGCGTCTTGTAGTCCAGCGCTTCGCCGGTCATCGAGACGAACACCGTCGGGATGCACAGCGTGTTGCCGTTCGGGTTTTCCAGGATGTAGGCCGGGCTGGTGACGTCCCAGCCGGTGTATCCGCGCGCTTCGAAGGTGCTGCGCAGACCGCCGGACGGGAAGCTGGATGCGTCGGGCTCACCCTGGATCAGTGTCTTGCCGGCGAACTCGGCCAGCGTCTGCCCGTCGGAAACGGGCTCCAGGAAGCTGTCGTGCTTCTCAGCGGTGAGGCCGGTCATCGGGTAGAAGACGTGGGCGTAGTGCGTGGCGCCCTTCTCCAGCGCCCAGTCCTTCATCGCCGCTGCAACCGAATCGGCGACCCCGGGGTCGAGCTTTACCCCCTTGTCGATGGTCGCGACGATCGACTTGTACACGGCCTTGGGCAGGCGTGCCTGCATCTCCGCTTTGGTGAAGACGCTGGAGCCGAAAATCTGGCCCGGCGTCTCGCCCGGATCGAAGCTGATTGCGGGAGGCACGTACGCCTCTACGTTGGTGATTGCTGCCAGGCGTACTGCGTTGCCGCTCAATTGTGTCCCTATCGCCACGATGCATCGCATCGGAATTGTCAGTCCGTTGTGCGGCTGACATTAAGGACGATCGGTTCCGGGAATGTTACGTCGCTGTCACACTCTCCGTGTGCACCGTGAACATTCCGTACAGACGGACCCCCCTGGCGCGGTTGGTCGGGCACCTAGGACTTGAAACGGCCGGCAAACCCGCGCAGCGGCAGGTCAGCGCTGGTCATCAGCCCCGGAGGTGCCGCGACCACGCCGGCGATGGCGGCCAGCGCGGGCATCCCCGTGACGGTCATTCCGATTGACGCGAAGTTTGCCGGATTGGACAGATCCACACCGGGCTTTGGGAAAATCATGTGCTTGTTGTAAACACACGGGTCGCCGGTGATCTGGGTGATGTAGCAGCCCTTGATATGCCAGCTGGGGTCGGTGTGCGGAGTCATCTGCCACTCCAGATGCGTCTCCACGCGCGGGACGCCGTCCACCATTCCTTGGTATTTGATGTAGTTGCCACCCAGGGATCCCTTGGGCAACGTGTACCAGCCCAGGTCCACGTCCTTGGTGCAGGCGCCCAGCTGGTAGCTGAATTTCACCTCGTCCAGCGGCAGATCGAAGCAGTCGGCCATCAGCAGGACGCTGTCGGCGAACACCCGCGTGTATTTCTCCAGCTTCGCCGGAATCTCGGGATCGTCTACCGGCAGGCCGTATCCGACCTCGATCCAGGTGTCCTTCGAGTGGTGGCAGGACACGTCCACCGACTCGATCGTGGTGACGTTCTCGATTTCGGCGACGTCGGCCGAACACACCACGCCCAGAATCTGATTCAGCCCTGGGTTCATGCCCGTGCCGTAGAACGATGCGCCACCCTTCTCGCAGGCCTCCTGCAGAAGCTGGCTGACCGGCTTGCCGGACGGGTGCGGGTGGTTGGTGTCGCGGTGCCAGCCGGTGATCCAGTCCGCGGTGGTGACGATATTGATGCCCGCCTCAAGCACTTTGACGTAGAGATCCTCGTCGGGGAACACCCCATGGAAGGTCAGCACGTCCGGCTTGGCCGCGATGATCTCTTCGATACTGCCGGTGGCCTTGACCCCGTTGGGCGCCGCGCCGGCCAGTTCGCCGCTGTCCTTGCCGGCCTTGTCCGGCGAGTAGCAGTGCACGCCAATGAGTTCCAGATCCGGTCGCAGCGCGATTCGCTTGATCATCTCCGAACCGACGTTGCCGGTGGCCACTTGGAACACGCGGAGCGGTGCATTCATTCGGTTCAGCCTTTCTGAGACGCGACGTACACTTCGGCAGCGCTGCCGCCGATGCCGTCGGGATAGAACTGCTTGGCCCACTTGCGGATTGCGGTGAATCCCTCGTATTCAGCGGTCGCCAGCGCGGGTGGGTCCGAGTAGCGCTGGTGCCGCCAGATTTCGACGTCCTGCTCGAACTGGCGGATCACTTCTTCCCCGAATTCGCGCGCCTTGGTTTCGGCGCGCTCGGTGTCTTTGCCCGGTGTTCGGCCGATATAGACCATGAATCGGACGTCGGATGTGGACTCGTCCACCGGGGTGATCGCCGAGATGGTGCGGTTGTCGAGCATGCCCCAGCTCTTGGTCACCGCGATGCCCAGACCACCGTTGATGGCTTCCACCCGACTGTCGATGTCCTCGATCTTCTGGTTGTCGTCGCCTTCGAAGGTGATGGTGAAGTCGACGAAGGAGACCGGTTCGGCGAAGTCGTGGCGGGTGAAGATGGGCACGATCGGCGTGTTGTGCACGTACTTGAAATGTGCGAAATCAACACCGTTTTCGAGCACATACTGCGGATGCATTTCCAGGCGCTCGCGAAATAACCGCTGCTGCGGGTAGTAGCCGTCGATACTGCTGCCGTCGTTGAATCCGGCGAAGATGTCGGGCGCCTCGAAAAAGGGTTCGCGGCCCTGCACGTCGTGCCAGATGTACACCGACTCGTTACGCTCTACGACCGGATAGGTGCGAATACGCCGGCCGCGATTCGCGCGATCCTGATACGGAATGCAGACGTTGCGACCCTCATGACTCCACTGCCATCCGTGAAACGGACACTGCAGAATCTCGCCGACGACTTTGCCACCGAAGCCCAGGTGCGCGCCGAGGTGTTCGCAGTAGGCGTTCATCACGGTGAGCTGGCCGGACTCGGCGCGCCAGGCGACCATCTCTTGGCCGAAGTAGGTCATTCTGTGGACGTCGTCCACGCCGATCTGGTCGGACCAGGCAACCTGGAACCAGCCGGTCGGTTTCATCGACAGCGGCGGTTTTGCCATGTCAGCGGGTCCTTCCTTGCGTGTCTCGGGCCGACGACTTTGGATGTTAGTGCGCTCCGCCGCAAATTCATAGTGGGTTCTATGAAATTTGCGCAAAGCGGCTACCATCCAGTGCATGGCTCCCGCGGACGTGCAGCAGCGGCGCAGTAATAAGCGTGGCCTGGCCACCCGCGAAGCGATGCTGGACGCCGCGGTGCGCTCGTTGGCTTCCGGTGATCCGGGCGCGGTGTCGGCCAGTCGCATCGCCAAGGAAAGCGGCGCCACCTGGGGCGCGGTGCAGTATCAGTTCGGCGACGTCGACGGGTTCTGGGCCGCCGTCCTGCATCGCACCGCCGAGCGCCGTGACAAGACGATGTCCGCGTTCACCACTGCCGAACCCGACGCGCCCCTGCTCGAGCGGGTCGGCGCGATCATCGACACGTTGTATCACGGCCTGGCGTCACAGGATTCGCGTGCGATCGAGAATCTGCGGGCCGCACTCCCCCGCGAGCCCGACGAGCTGGAGCGTCTGTACCCACGTACCGCTGCCGAACTGTTCTCGTGGGGCAAAAGCTGGCAGGACACTTGCCAACGCGCCTTCGCGGATCTGGGCGTCGACCCACAGCGCGTCCGCGAAGTCGCGGCCCTGATTCCCGGTGCGATGCGCGGCCTGGTGTCTGAGCGTCAGCTCGGCTCCTACGCCGACCTCGATGAGGCCCGCCAAGGGCTAACCAACGCGCTGGCAGCCTATTTGGAGCAGTCACGTCCTATGTGACCCACTCGGGCTGCTGCTCGGTCTCGACCGCGGAGAAGTCCTTGTGACCCAAGCCTGCCGTGCACCCGCCGTCGACGACGAACTCCGAACCAGTCGAGTAGCTGGACTCGTCGCTGGCCAGGTAGATGACCAGGCTGGAAACTTCCCTGGGCTCGGCGGCACGCCCCAGTGCGGTCTGGAAGATGTCGTCGGGCACCCACTCGGTCATCGGCGTCTTGATCAATCCCGGGTGGATCGAGTTGACCCGAATTCCGCTGGGCCCCAACTCCAGAGCAGTGGATTTCGTCAGCCCGCGCACGGCGAACTTGGTGGCCGTGTAGCCGTGGCAGGCGATGGTGCCGGCCATCCCCTCGATCGACGAGATGTTGATGATCGACCCGCGCCCGACCGCCTTCATCGGCCCGACGACCGCCCGGATACCGAGGAAGACGCCGGTCAGGTTGATGTCGAGAATGCGGTGCCACTCCGAGAGTTCGTACTCCTCGATCAGGCCGACGTTGATGATGCCGGCGTTGTTGACCAAGATGTCGACGCCGCCGAACGCATCGACCGCGGTGGCAACGACGTGCTCCCAATCGTCGGGTTGGGTGACGTCGAGGTGTACGTAACGGGTCGCACTGCCAACGTCTTTGGCGACCGCTTCGCCTTCGGCGTCCAGGATGTCGCCGAAGACCACCTTGGCGCCCTCGTCGACGAGTGCCTGAACATGCGAGGCACCCATTCCGCGAGCGCCGCCACTGACGATGGCGACCTTGCCCGCCAACCGACCTGTCATCATGCCTCCTGCTGCAACGAGGCGACGTGAGTGTCGCCCAGCGAGGCAGCCTAGCGGCAGGGCCGGATTGTCTTGCCGGTATTCAGAAAAGCACGCTGTCCGCAATTTGGAGCTGTGTCCACAACGCTTCCAGGCTGTTGACCATGGAGTCTTGGATCGTGAAGTA
>DATAZN010000227.1:0-6697 GCA_036272035.1 Mycobacterium sp.
TCGGGGAAGAACTCCGCCTCGGTGCCGTAGGCCCGGGCAGTGGCGAGAATTTCCTTGCGGGTGTGTGCGCCGTCCTCGTCGGCCCCGAGCACCAGCATCGGCGCTGTCACACGTTTGGGTCGGGGCAATCGCAACAGCAGGCAGTCGATGCCGATCCGCGAACTGTCCTCTTGCAGTCGCGCGGCGTACTTACGAACGTCGGCCTCCGGTGTGTGCGGCGAGAAGAATCGCTCGCGGGCCAATCGCGGAGGGGCGATGTACGGCAACGCTTTACCGGTGATCGTCATCTTTGCGAAATCCGATGGGCTTTGCCGGATCCAGCGCAGGGCGTTGCCGAGGTTTCCCTGTGGCGGGATGGACGTCATCAAAACACCGGCTGGGGCGTCGTAGCGCTCCAAATACTTCTGAACTATCAGACCGCCCATCGAGTGACCGATGATCACCGGCGGCCTGGGCAGACGCTCAGCAACCGAGCGAACGTCGTAGATATAGTCGGCGACCGAACAGACGCGCAACGGCTTGTCACTCGGGCTCTCACCATGACCGCGGAAGCTCAACGCCACTGCGCGGTAACCTTTGTCGCCAAAGTAGCTGAGGAAATTCTCGTCCCAACACCACGCCGCGTGCCACGCCCCGTGCACGAAGAGCAGCGGCACAGGGTGCGCCTCACTGACGCTGCCCTTTTCGATCACCTCGAGCACCGCGTTAGCCTATCTGTCCGTTGCACCGGAACCCGACAGTGTCCAATAATCCGTATATCGCGCGTTTTTGCCATGCCGTCAATTAAGTTTCTTGCGGGCGCGCCGCGCCAGTAGCGGCAGCAGCTGCTCGTGTGGCGCAAAGCGACAACACGCCGCGACGAGCTGATTTGCCCGCCCCGGGACCACCCGGCATTTACCCGCGTCCAAACCGTCGATCGCGGCGCGTGCGACTTCGTCGGCGGACTTCCACATGAAGCTGGGCAGCGTTGCGGCACGCTCGCCCGCGCTGAAACCGGCTACTACATCAAATCCGGTGTCGACCGGTCCCGGACACAATGTGCTTGCTACGACACCGCTGCCGCGCAGCTCGCTGCGCAGACTTTCGGTATACGACAACACAAATGCTTTGGCGGCGCCGTACACGGCATGCCCGGGCAGCGGGTAGAAGCCGGCCAACGACGACACGTTGAGCACCGCGCCGCGGCCTCGCTCCACCATTCCCGGTAGAAATCTGCTGCACAGGTCCACCACGGCGGCAACATCGACCTCGATGACGTTAAGTTGTTGTTCTGGGACTGATTTCGCCACCGTGGCACGTCGCGCCAAGCCCGCGTTGTTGATCAAGATATCCGGCGTCAGGCCCAGCGCCGCGATACGGTTTGCCAGCCCTGCGCGCTCGTCACGGTCGGACAAGTCGGCGGGCAGCACGTGCGCCGCAGGACTCACGCTCTCGGCGAGAACATGCAGGCGGTCGGTGCGTCGAGCCACCAACACCAGCTGATGGCCACGCCGGGCCAACTCCACGGCGATGGCCTCGCCAATACCCGACGACGCGCCGGTGACGACCGCCGCTCGATTTTCTGCCGGTGGCGGAAGGGACACGCGGTGGACCTTACCCGGCTTGCTGATAACGGAAACATGAAACGGCTGGCCGCCACCTTCGTCGAAGTGTTCAGGCCCGGAACGCCTTACGGACGCGTCAAACGTAGTAACTTGTAGGCGGACCGGGGGGGTTAATCGTGAATCGGGGTTCGATGACACCATGGACGGCCCGTGGGCTTGGTTTGGGCCTGTTGGCGGGTGCGTGTGCGTGCCTCAACGCCGCACCCGCTTGGGCGGACGACGCCGCTCCTGACTACACCGCGCTGGTGCTGGGCCATGCTTTTCTGCCGCAACCCGACGCCACCTACATGCAGGAAGTGATCGACACCTACGTTCATCCAACGTCCACATTCGCCGGCGAACCGACGTACAACATCGTCGGCTCGCCCGTCAGCGTGTTCACCCCCGAGACCGACTACGCCTCGGGGCTGACCCAGGGTGTCACCGACCTGGACCAGGCGATCACGCAGCAGCTCGCTGCGAACCCCGACGCCGACCTCGTCATCGCTGGTTACTCGATGAGCACCGCGATCCAGACGCAAGAAATGATCAATCTCGCGGCCGCCGGCGCACCCGACACGGATGGTCTGAAGTTCGTCCTGGCCGAGGATCTGAACAGCCCCGACGGCGGAATCTTCACGCGTTTGCCGGGTATCGGCGGGGTGACCCTTCCGCCGACTCCGGCAGACACCCCGTACACCACCGACATCTACAGCATCGAATACAGCGGGGCGTCCGACTTTCCGCAGTACGCCAATAACATCTACGCCGACCTCAACGCCGTGGACGGCTACATCGACCTGCATCCCTACCTACTGACCGGCTGGCCGGCGTATTTCAACCCCGACGAGCTCGCCGGCGCAGTGGCGCAACCCACGTCGGACGCGGATGTCGCCACCAGTTACTTCCTAATTCCCACCCAAGATCTGCCGTTGCTGGAGGGGCTGCGTGGCGTGCCCGGCGCGCCTTCGGCATTCGCCGACTTGATCCAACCGGACATGCGGGTGCTCGTCGACCTGGGTTACAACTGGACCGGCGACGCGAATGTCGTCACGCCCGCAGTATGGACGTCCCCGGACATCGACACGACCGCAATCGACTCCTATCTCGCCGCCGGAGCAGACCAGGGCATGATTGCCGCCCTGGTCGATTTGGGGATCTTGCCGCAAAGCGACCTGTCGGATCTCTCGGATCTTTATCCGTATGTGCCGGATGTCTCGGACCTGCAAACAGGCGCCCTCACGAACGACGCCATGGCGGCGCTAGATGCGACCGCGTCGCTCAACGCGCTCACCGCCGATCTGGCGAGCTCATCGAGCCCGCTCGCGAGCGAACTCAGCACATACTTGCCCGGCGCAGCAACCGAACTCGCCGACTTCTTCCAGAGTTCGCTTGGCTTCCTGTCCTTCTGACATTCGATCGCTCCCTTGAAATCCAAACCGGTCGCGTTGGTCACGGGTGCGACGAGCGGCATCGGCGAGGCCACCGCCCACCGTCTGCACGATCGCGGCTACACGGTCTTCGCGGCCGGCCGTAATCCCGAGGCGTTGAATACGTTGCGCTCGAGTGGTTTACAGGCTCGTTCTCTCGATGTCACCGATCAGGCCGCCGTGGATCGACTCGTTGAGGAGATCAACGCCGAGCACGGCGGTGTCGACGTTCTGGTCAACAGCGCCGGTTACCCGCTCCCCCGCCCGCTCGAGCAGGTGGCGCTGAGCGAACTGCGCCACCTCTTTGAAACCAATGTGGTTGCCACACTTCATTTGTCGCAGGCAGTGTTGCCGACGATGCGCGCGCAGGGGTACGGCAGGATCGTCACGATCGGCAGCACCGGCGGACGATTCACCAGCCCGGGCGCCGGCGCCTATCACACGGTGAAATATGCCATTGAGGCTCTTTCGTTGTCGATGGGCGCCGAGGTGGCGCCGTTCGGTGTTCGCGTCGTGTTGATCGATCCCACCGGGGTGCGAACGCCCTTCGTCAGTTCGCAATTCGAGACCGAGCACTCCTATCCCGAGGACGATCCCTACGGCGACTTCAAGATTCGCTACAGCGAAACGACCCGCAGGTTGGCCACAGCGAAGGGTTTGACTGTCGGCGCCGACACGGTGGCCCGCGCGGTGGTGCGCGTCGTCAAGGCTCGCAACCCCAAACCCCGCTACGTCGTCGGGGCTTCCGGGAAAGCCTCCGTACTCGCGCGAGCGCTACTGAGCGACCGGATGTGGGGCCGCGTCATGACGGCGGGTATGCGCGGCTGACGCTGCCGTAATCCCTTCTGCGTCAGCAATTCCGGGAGCGCCAGGCCTGGATAGCAATCGGGCCCCCAGCACGACGCTGAGGGCCCGACGGCGTTGGAGTAAGTGAGCTTAGAACATGCTCGGTATCAGTGTGGCGAGGTCCGTGGCGAATTGCGTGCCAAAGTCCGACGCGAACTGTGTGCTGAGGTCGGTTAGCAGCTGACTCAGCGTGTCGGAGCCCGCGCTCGCGCCCAAACTTCCCAGCAGAGTGCTCAGATCCGCCGTCAAACCGGTGGGGTCGGTGGCTCCCGCCGCCGCGGCCGCGGGGTCACCGGCCAGGATGGCCGCCAGGTTCGCCGCATCTCCCGGGAAGGAGAAGTCGGTCGCCAAGGTCTGAAGGTCGGTCGCCAACGTCGGGTCCGTGTGGCCGTCGAAGCTGTCCTGGAAGAACTTCACCAGGTCGTCGCCGACCAGCGTGTAGTTGTAGCCACCGTACTCGCCGATGAGCTGTCCGGACGAGTTGTAGAGATCCGGGTCCGACGGATCTGACAGATACGTCAAGTAATTCGGGTCGGTCAGAATGCCTTCGTTGGTGTAAAGCGCCGGCAGTTCCGGATTGATGTTGCCTAGCGCCGTGTCAACCTGCGCGAGTTCTGCCGGGCTGAAGTTGTACGAACCCGTTTGCAAAAGTGCTATCGCATCGTTGATCTCAGGAGTAGTCGCATTGTTCTGCGCCGCGAAGTCGCCCACATAGCTGGCCAGCGACGTGTTGGTCGGATCCCAAGCGAGGACGTTTTGCAACAGGCCCAGCTGGGTCTCGTCGGCCGGTAGGTCGCACACCCCCGGGCACGCCGGGCTTCCCGCGACAAACGGATCGAAGGCAACGATCGAGCCCGCGGTGAAGTTCTGGAAGGCGTCGAGAATTTCGGTCCCGGTGGGTATTTCGACACCCGTTCCGTCGACGCCACCGGTCGGTGCGGTGAACAAGCTGTTGTAGAAGTCCTCGAACGGGCCGAACAGGTTCAGCTGGAACGTGTCGCCGGCCCACGGCATGAAGTCACCGGTCCCGGTGCCGTCGACACCGGTGGTGCCGTCGAAGCCCAACGAGCCCGGGACATCACCGGTTGCACCGACGTCGGGGCTGGGGTCTTCGAGACCCGGGTCGTCGCCGGGGGTGAAGGTGAAGCCGTTCGTCAAGTCCGACAGCGGCACCTGCAACCAGTTCGAGAACAAGTCGAATGGTTGTCCGGTTGAGTTTGTCGCATTCCCCGTAAACGCCTCGAAGAAGCCGATGTCGCGGTCGAGACCGGTGTTTCCGGTGATGACCTCCGGCGGAGTCATCGGCGCGCAGGTTTGTGCGTCGCAGGAGGCACTCGTCGGGAGTTCGGCCGCGGCCAATAGGCTGATCTGCTGCGCCAGCCCCGCCGTACCGTTCGCATCGGCGATCGGGTCGATCTCAGGCTGGTCGAGCCCGGAGATCTGCGGCGCAAACGGGAGCGCCATATCGAGGAGGCCCATGTAGTGCCCCAGGTCGCCAGGGTCGGTACCCCAGATGTTCGTGGCGCTGGGGACCCACCAGTCTCCGCTGAAGAGCAGTGAGTTGCTGAAGACATCGATGCCCTGGATCTCGTTGAAAGGGATGTTCACGACATCGTCGAACAGGTTGATCGGGACGTCGGTGACGTCGACGAGACGGGTCTCCATGCTGCGGACCGGGACATGTGAGGCTTTCGGCGCGGCCGGTGTCAGCACAACGGCACTTGTCGCAGCGACCGCCGCAGCAGCCAGAACATACGCACGCGAAACAGCCTGCACGGCAGCCCCCTTCTAACCTGTCAACCAATGCCCGCTGAGCCTACACTGAACGCAGTCTGAGATTCACGCTACCGGCGAGAGTGCCGTAAAGATTCCGCAATGGGAACGGCGGCGGCCACGACGCGTCGGCCCCCATTCACGATCGACCTATTCGACGCTTTAGTGGCTCGACCATCCGGCGCACGGGAATTCATCTGCCGACGCCTTTAATGCGCGCATTGCGTTCGCGCAATTCAACGCAAATCGGACCCAGCATTGCTGGGGGTCCGATTACCGTTTGCCGGTCTAGAACATGCTCAGCACTGACTGCGGCACAAAGGTCGCCAGATCTGCGGAGATCTGGGCAGAGATCTCGGCGAGCGCTGCGCTCAGCGCATCCGAGCCCGCGGTGGTACCGAGGCTCGCCAGTAGGGTGCTCAGGTCAGTCGAGAATTGGGAGAATTGGGATGGGTCGAAGTTGCCCAACAGGTTAGGAGCCGCGGCGGCCGCCGTGGCAGCGCCACTGGACGCTGAGTCGGCGTATGGGTCGGGGCTGGTCAGCGGAGCAGCCAGGAACCACAGAACCTCGGGAGTCGCGGCATTGAAGTTCCACTCGTTGTTGGTCGCCAGTGCCAGCAGGTCGTTGAAAACCAACTGCGGGTCGTAGCCGCCGTACTCCGACACGAGCGGTCCCGTGCCGTCGTAGTCCACGTACGCGGGATCGGTGAAATAGCCGGCGTTGGTGTAGAGGTTCGCCAATTCGGGGTTGATCGAGATCAAGGCCTTGTCGACGTCCGCCAGCGTGTCGCTGTCGAGGTTGTAGATGCCGGTCTGCAGCAGCGCGGTCGAGGCGTTGATCTCATCCGGTGTCGGTTCGTTGACCAGCGACGGGTCTTGGTTATACAGGGTCACCCAATTCGCAAGCGTCTCGTTGCTCGGATCAGCAGCCGAAATGGCCGCAATCAACTGCGGGATCTGGAACTCGCTGGGGATGTCGCACGCCGCCGGGCAGGCCGGGCTGCCGGCGGTGTAGGGGTCGAAGTCGATGATCGACCCGGCCAGCAGGTTCTCGAAGGTATGGGT
>DATAZN010000228.1:0-2487 GCA_036272035.1 Mycobacterium sp.
CGTACCACCGAAGTGATGCTGGCCGGTGCCACCGTGCGCGCGGTAGAAGGCAACACCTTGGTGCTGAGCCACGAATCGGCGCCGCTGGCCAAGCGGTTGAGCGAACAGCGCAACGCCGACGTCATCGCCGAAGCCCTCAAAGATGCGTTGGGTGTGGACTGGCGGGTGCGGTGTGAAGCCGGCGCCGCGAGTCCGGCACCCGAAGCGCCGGTCGCGCCGCCGCGTCCCGTCGAGCGTCCCTCGCGCAGGATGGTTCCGCCGCCGCCCCCGCCGACCGAAGCGCCGGCCGACTCGGATACCGACGAACTGGCCGAAGAAGAGAGCATGCTCGCAGAGGCCGGCCAGGACGACGCGTCGACACCGCGCCGCGATCCCGAAGAGGCCGCTCTCGAGCTGCTGCAAAACGAGCTGGGCGCACGCCGCATCGATAACGGCTAGCCAGGCCGAGTGGGCGAGCTAGACCTGTAGGCGAGTCAACGCCTCGCCTACAGACTGCCTATCTGTCAATGTCCAATTAGTTGGATAAATTGCCGGATTTCATGCGTGAAATAGACCACAGGTAATCTTCTGGCCATTGATTCAGTCAAAAGGTATGTAATACTCGCGCAATGACCACACCCAGTATTCGGTCTGCCGAAGTCGCGGTTGGTGCGTCAGCCATATATGAGCTGAAACGCCGCGATCTCGTCGACACCAGCGACCTTCCTCACCCGCCGTTTCGAGTGCCGTTTCTGGGCGATGTGCTGGGTCTGAATCCCCGCACTCCCTTCCAGTCCGCACTGCCGCAGACGCGAAAATTGGGCCCGATTTCAGCGCGCAAGATGCTCGGCACCGAGATAGTCGCGGTCAGCGGACTCGACCTGGTCGCGGAGGTGCACGACGAGACTCGCTTCGGCAAGCATGTCGGCCATCACCTGACGCCACTGCGTGAGGTCATCGGTGACGCGCTGATCACGGTCGAGACCGACAACCCGAATTGGAAGCTGGCGCACGCCATTCTCAAGCCGGCGTTCAGCCGCGAGGCAATGCAGGGCTACCACTCGATCATGCTGGAGGCGATCGGCGAGTTGCTGGATCATTGGGACGGCGCCGCCGCCGGCGGACGTCCGGTCGACGTCACCGCGGACACGACGCGGTTGGCTCTGGAATCCATCGGGCGTGCCGGATTCGGCTATTCGTTCGGCTCCTTCGACCGCCGTCGGCCACATCCCTTTATCTCTGCGATGAATCGCATGCTGAAATACGCCAGCTGGTCGACGTTCCCCCTTCTGACGCGGCTGCTTCGGCCGGCCATCCGTCGTTCGGGCGCGATGATGGGGCGCATCGTTGACGACGTGATCCAGGCACGCGGCGACGGCGCCGGCTCGGAGACACAGGATCTGCTGGACTTGATGCTGAATTCCGCACACCCGGTCACCGGACGCAGCCTGGACCCCGTCAACATCCGTCAACAGGTCATCACGTTCATTGTCGCCGGACACGAAACAACTTCCGGCGCATTGTCTTTCGCGCTGTACCACCTCACTCAGAATCCCGAGGTCCTGGCCCGGGCCAAGGCGGAGGTGGACGCGTTGTGGGGCACATCTGACAATCCCAAGCCGGCCTACGGCGACGTCGCGAAGCTGCGGTATGTGCGGGCGGTGCTCGACGAGGCCTTGCGTCTGTGGCCCACCGCGCCCGGCTATCTGCGCGTCGCGCGCAAGGACACCGTGCTTGGCGGGCGGTACCGGATCAAGCGGGGGCAGTGGGTACTGGTGGTGCTGCCACTCGTGCAACGCGACCCGCGGGTCTGGCCGGATCCCGAGAGGTTCGATCCCGACCGGTTTGCACCTGGCCAGATGAAGAGCCGCGCGCACGCATACAAGCCGTTCGGTACGGGGCAACGGGCCTGCATCGGTCGGCAGTTCGCTTTGCACGAGTCCGTGCTGACGCTTGCGCTCGTCCTGCATCGGTACGACCTGACCGCCGAGAACGACTACCAGTTGAAGATATCCGAATCAATCACGTTGAAGCCCAGAGGATTCCGCCTCGGGCTGAGCAAAAGGGCCGCGTCATCGCGACTGGCGGACGTCGACACCGAACTAACCCGCCTCAGCGCCCAGGGCTCCAAGGGCCACCTATACGCTGGTCTGCGATATCAGCCCGTGCAGAGGAGTTACGCCAAATGGGACACGTCAGTGCAGCCAGCACGATTGTGATCAACGCTGAGCCCGCAACCGTGCTGTCCGCCGTCGGTGACTACAAAAACGTCCGGCCCAAGATTCTGTCGTCGCATTACCACGACTACCAGGTGCTGGAAGGCGGGCAGGGGCAGGGAACGGTCGCTAGCTGGAAGCTGCAAGCCACCGAATCGCGGGTTCGCGACGTTCGCGCCAACGTCGACGTCGCCGGCCACGCCGTCATCGAGAAAGACGCCAACTCGACCATGGTGACCAACTGGACCGTGGCCCCCGCCGGGCCGGGTTCGAGCGTCACCGTCACCACCAC
>DATAZN010000229.1:0-4533 GCA_036272035.1 Mycobacterium sp.
GGCACGATCACCGCAGCGCCGAACTTCGCCTACCAGCTGACGATCGACCACAGCAGCCCCGAAGAACGCGCGGCTCTGGATCTGTCCACCATGACGACCGCCATGTGTGGCGCGGAGCCGATCCGCGCCGGCACCCTGCAGAGGTTCATCGACGCCTTCGCACCGGCCGGCTTCCGGCCGCAGGCCTTCGATCCCGTGTATGGCATGGCCGAATCCACCCTGCTGGTTTCCGGAAAGGCGGATCGAACCGCGCCGGTGGTGCGCCACCTGGATCGCGACGCGCTGCGCGATCACCGCATCATCCCCGTCGCACCAGAATCTCCCGACTCGGCATCGTTCGTGGCGTGCGGTCAGGCCCAGCCCAACCACGAGACCGTGATCGTCGATCCGGCGACCGGCCAGCCGTGTGCAGACGACGAGGTCGGCGAGATCTGGCTCGCCGGCGGCAGCGTCGCCAAGGGCTACTGGGGCAAGCCGGCCGAAACCGCGCAGACCTTCAACGCATTTCTCGCTGACTCCGGACGCGGGCCGTTTCTGCGCACCGGCGACCTCGGCTTCCATCTGGACGGCGAGCTATTCGTCTCGGGGCGCTTGAAAGATCTCATCGTCATCCGGGGCCGTAACCACTACCCCGAAGACATCGAAGCCACGGTGCAGGACAGCCACGACGCGTTGCTGCGCGGTCGTGGAGCTGCTTTTTCGATCACGCTCGATTCGGATTCCACCGAGCAACTCGTCGTCGTGCAGGAAGTCGACCGATACCGGGCCGGTGACATCGACACCGACGAGGTGCTTGCCGCAATCCGCACCGCAGTGACCGAACACCACGAAATCCGCCCGCACGCAATCGTTCTCACAGAACCGTCGACCATTCCCACGACGTCGAGTGGGAAGATTCGACGCAGCCGAACCCGGCAACGCTTCCTCGACGGTGACCTCACGCCGATCGCGCAGTGGCACGCAACGTCGTCGAACGCACCCCGACACGCTTCCGGCACCGAAGATCCGCAACCACGGCATGCCACGTCCGACGCCAGGGAGTTGGCCACCTGGTTGGGCTCGCAGCTTTCCGAACTGCTCGGCCTTTCCCAAACTGAAATCGACACATCACTCCCGTTCGCTCACTACGGCCTCGACTCGGTGCACGCGGTCCGGCTCACCGCCACGCTGGCAGAGCGGGTCGGACAAGAGCTTTCGCCCACGCTGCCCTACGAGTACCCGACGATCGATGCGCTGTGCGCTTACCTGATCGAAGGCGTTACCGAGGAACGGCAGGTCAACGAGGCCGATGCGCGGACGTTGAGCGCCGACGAGCCGGTCGCCATCATCGGCATCGGCTGCCGTTTTCCCGGCGCCGACGATCCGGCAGCATTCTGGCGACTGCTCACCGAAGGCCGCGACGCTGTCGGCGACATCCCGCCAGAGCGCTGGAACCCGGACCCCGACAGCGTCGGGAGGGGTGGATTCCTCGAGCACGTCGACCAGTTCGATGCCAAGTTCTTCAACATCTCGCCCCGGGAGGCCGCGCGCATCGACCCACAGCAACGCCTGCTGCTGGAGGTGGCCTGGGAGGCGCTGGAAGACGCTGGCCAGCCGACCGAGCGGCTGGCCGGTAGCCCGACGGGCGTGTTCGTGGGCGTCTCGACCTACGACTACGGCAGCATCCAATTCAGCCGGCCCGATCTGATCGACGCCTACAGCGGCACCGGCGGCGCGCTGAGCATCGCCGCCAACCGCCTGTCCTACGCACTCAATCTGCACGGGCCGAGCATGGCGGTCGACACCGCGTGCTCGTCGTCGCTCGTTGCTGTGCACCTGGCCTGCCGCAGCCTTCGCGACGGCGAATCGACGCTGGCCATCGCCGGCGGCGTGAACGTCATCCTGTCCCCCGCGTTGGGCCTCAACTTCAGCAGGGCCACGCTGATGGCGGCCGACGGACGCTGCAAGACGTTCGATGCCGGCGCCGATGGATACGTACGCGGTGAAGGCGCCGGCGTCGTCATTTTGAAGCCGTTGAGTCAGGCGCTCACCGACGGCGACCAGATCTATGCGGTGCTGCGCGGCAGCGCCACCAATCACGACGGCCGGACGAACGGTCTGACGGCACCCAGCCGGCACGCTCAGGAAGCCGTGCTGGCCGAGGCCTACCGTCACGCTGGCCTCGCTCCCAGCAGCGTTCAATACGTCGAGGCACACGGCACGGGCACGGCCTTGGGCGACACGATCGAGGCCAACGCCCTTGGCGCGGTCCTGGCCGAAGGTCGCGCGCCGGACAGTCGCTGCCTGATCGGATCGGTGAAGACCAACATCGGTCACCTGGAGGCGGCGGCCGGGATGGCCGGCCTGATCAAGACGGCGTTGGCGTTACATCACCGCGAGATCCCAGCGAGTCTGCACTTCGATCAGCCCAATCCGCATATCCCGTTCGAACGGCTCGCGCTGAAGGTCGCCGACACTCGCACGCCGTGGCCGCCGGGTAATCGCCGGGCAGTCGCCGGCGTCAGCTCGTTCGGCTTCGGCGGTACGAACGCACACGTCGTCATGACCGAGGCTCCTGAAGTGCGGGCCGCGTCATCGCATGACGCGGATGGCCGCTTCGAGTTGCTACCGCTGTCAGCCCGCTCGCCGGAGGCGTTGTCCGCCTTGTCGGTCCGCTACGAGCGGGCGCTGCAGGCTGGGATGTCGTTGGCCGACCTCAGCTGCACCGCCGCCGCCCACCGTGACCACCACGACTACCGGGTGGCCGCGGTCGGTCGCGACGCCGCCGAGTTGTCCGAATCGCTCGCCGCCTTCCGGCAGGGCGAGAACCGGCGCGGGCTGACAGCCGGCCGTCGCCGCCCGGGACCGGGTGTTGTATTCGTCTTCTCCGGGCAGGGATCCCAGTGGCGCAGCATGGGACAGCAGCTGCACGCCGACGAAGCGATCTTCCGGGAGGCGCTGGCCGAGTGCGATCGCGCGATGCGCCCCCACCTGGACTCATCGGTGGTCGACGCGCTGCTGGCCAGCGACAGCCTCGACGACATCAGCGTGATCCAGCCGGCCATCTTCGCCGCGCAGGTCGCGCTGGCAGCGCTGTGGCGGTCATGGGGCGTGGAACCTGCCGCCGTGATCGGGCACAGCATGGGTGAAGTGGCCGCCGCGCACGTCGCGGGCGCCCTCAACCTCGACGACGCGGCGCGGGTGATCTGTACGCGCGCCCGTCTGCTCCGTGGTGCGGCCCGCGGCGGGGCGATGATCTCCGCGGAGCTGTCTCGCACCGAGGCGGACGAGCTCATCGCCGGACACGGGGACGCCGTCGCGGTCGCGGCGAGTAATTCGGTGCGGTCGACGGTGCTCTCGGGTGATTCGAATGTGTTGTCCAAGTTGATGTCCGAGATTCAGCGGCGCGCCAGGTTCTGCCGTTGGGTCGATGTCGACGTGGCCTCGCACAGTCCGCGCATGGATGCACTGCGCGCCGACCTCTCCGCCGCGCTGACCGGCCTTCGACCGTCGGCGCCCACGACGCCCATGTACTCCACCGTGACCGGCGAACCGATCGACGGCACCACGCTGGACAGCGCCTACTGGGTGGAGAACCTCTGCTCGGAGGTGCGCTTCTCGCCGGCCGTGCGCCAGTTGCTGGAGCAGGGCCATGAAGTTTTCCTCGAGGTCAGCCCGCACCCGGTCCTGTTGAGCGCTCTGCGCGAAGACGCCGACGACATCGGTCGCGCCTGCGCGCTGGTGCCTTCGATGCGCCGTGATGAGGGCGGGCGCGACACCGTGCTCGCCTCGCTCGGTGCCCTTTACGCCAGTGGGCAATCCGTAGCCTGGAACCGCTTGCATCCTCGCGGCGGGCGGCTCGTCTCGGCACCTACGTATCCGTGGCAGCGCGAACGGTTCTGGCTGGACACTGCGGCTCCCGGCACCTCGGCCCGACCCCTCGCCTACGAGTCGCCATGGCGTGGGCCGATCCGCTCGTCGGCACAGCCGAACACGGTGCTCTGCGAAATCGACGTCAGCACCGATCTTTTACCGATCTTGAACGACCACCGAGTGCACGGCTCTGTCGTCGTCCCGGGTGCCACCCTTCTCGAACTCGTCGTCGCCGGTACCGAGCGGGCCCTCGGGACACCGCGCCGGATGCCACGCGACGTCTCCTTCCACCGGTCGCTGGTCCTCGACGGCGCGCAGCGGCGCACCGTGCAGTTGGTTCTCCTGGGGGAGCCGTCGGGCCCCGGCTCCTTCGAGTTACAGGGCATGGATTCCGCTGCCACGGGGGCCCCGGCGTGGTCGCTGTTGGCGAGCGGCGCGATGGTCGCCGGCGAACCGGCCGGCGACACTGCAACGCATCCCCCCGAAGACATCCAAAATCGTTGCTCTGAAAAGATTTCCGCGACGTCGTTCTACAGCCGACTCGCGCAACACGGTCTGGAGTACGGGCCGGCGTTCCAAAAGGTAACAGACGTCTGGCGGCGCGACGGCGAAGCGATCGCTCGATTGGCGCCAGGCGACGCCGCCGGCATCGACGCGGCGTTGCTGGACGGCTGCTTTCAG
>DATAZN010000230.1:0-16043 GCA_036272035.1 Mycobacterium sp.
TGGTACCCGCAACCGCCGCCGGCCGACCACCCGTGGCGCACAATGCCCAACAACGCCATGACGCCGCACGTCTCCGGCACCACGCTGTCGGCCCAGGCCCGTTACGCCGCGGGTACCCGCGAGATCCTCGAGGACTTCTTCGCCGACAAGCCGATTCGCGACGAATACCTGATCGTGGCCGGCGGCGCGTTGGCCGGTACCGGCAAGGCGTCCTACACCGCGGGCAGTGGCGCGAGCCCCGGTAGCAGCGGCAAATAGCTCAGCCGATCGGATACTCGACGCGTTGGCTGCCGTCCCAGCGGCGCAATCCGGCGAGGTTGCCGTAGATCTCTGACGGTTGGCCCGCCAGCCGAAGGACCGGTCCGAATTGGGCACCCTCGACTCGACGGGCCAGCGTGACGTGCGCCGTCCATTGACCGGGATGGCTGTGCGGCAACGGTTCCGGCACGAGATGCGGCCCGCAGATTCGGTGCACCTCGGCATGCAAGGCGAGCAGATCGGCCGACGGCACGACGAGCCTGGCCAGGATGGCATGCGATTGGCCGAACAGCAGCGGCACCCCGACCGTGCATCCCAGCGGTAGGCGCTGCGCGACCGGCTTCAGCAACGCGTCGACGTCGGGCTCGATCCGCTCGGCCACCACCAACGTCACATGCGGGCGACCGGCCGGAATCCTGCTCGGCAAGTCGGCAGCCGACAGGTCATCCCAGATGCGGCGCAGCGTCGCTTCGGTCTCGTCATCGAAGAGCAGCTCAATCGAATGAACCATCAGCTGACCAGACTGGTTATCCAGGCCCGGTCGAATGCGTGCGCGCTCATCGCCATGAACTCGCCAGAGTTCATAGATCCGGCACCGGCGGGCAACGCGGCGCGCAGCGGCGCCAGACGCACCAGCGCGGACCGGTTGGAGGTCTCCACCACCCCCGGCTGCAGCGGCCAGTTGCCGATCACCAATCCCGCACAGGAAATTCCATGTGCGGCAAGTGATTCCACTGTCAACGCGGTGTGGTTGAGGGTGCCGAGCTCAGCGGTGGCCACGACCAGCGCGGCGGCGCCTAGATCGGCAGCAAGGTCGCGCAATGTCATGCCCGCCTCGGCGATTTCGACCAGCAGCCCGCCCGCTCCTTCGACCAGGGTCAGCTGCCCCGGGCGGTCCACTGCGCGAATGAGTTTGAGCATGTTGCGCCGGGTCGGCAGTGGCTGTCCGGCCTGCTCGGCGGCGGCCAGCGGCGCCAGCGGCTGTGGGTAACGCGCCAGCCCGACCACCTTCGCCAGGCCAGTCAGTCGGGTGACCTCGGCGAGGTCGTCATCGCCGGTATCGGTGCCGGTCTGCACCGGCTTACAGACCGCGACGTCAACGCCGGCCTGGCGGGCGGCAGCTGTCAGGGCCGCGGTCGTGATGGTCTTACCGACCCCGGTCCCGGTCCCGGTGATGACGAGGACCGTCAACGGCGTGCCGCGGCGAGCACGCCGGTCAGCACCGCGCGGGCCAACTCGAGATCGTCGTCCTCCAGCGACGCACGGGCCGTCAGCCGCAGCCGCGACGTACCGGCCGGCACGGTCGGTGGACGGAAGCAGCCCACCCGCACACCGGCGTCCAGGCAGGCCGTCGCGGCGGCCAGCGCCACCTCCGGCGCCCCGAGGATCACCGACACCACCGCGGACTGCGGGACGTCGGCAACCCCACAGATCTGCGCCAGCGTGCCCGCATGCCGCAGCACCGCCTCGGGCCGCCAGGGCTCCGCGCTCAAGACCCGCAGCGCGGCCAGCGCGGCGCCCACTGCGGCCGGGGCCAGGCCGGTGTCGAAGATGAATGGCCGGGCCGCGTCGATGAGGTGCTCGCGCACGGCCACCGACCCCAGCACCGCCCCGCCCTGGCTGCCCAACGCCTTCGACAGCGTCGTGGTCATCACCACATCGGGCGCACCCGCCAAGCCCAGCTCATGCAGCAACCCGCGTCCGCCGATACCACGCACACCCAGCCCGTGGGCCTCGTCGACAACGAGCAGCGTCCGGTGGCGGCGGCACACCTCGTGCAGCTGCCGCACCGGAGCCAGGGCGCCGTCGGTGGAGAACACCGACTCGGTGATGACGACGGCGCGCTCCTCGGTCCGTGCGGCCAGCGCCGCGTCCACGGCGTCGATGTCGCGGTGCGGCGTCACCACCACCCGGGCTCGTGACAGCCGGCATGCGTCGACCAGCGAGGCGTGCGAAAGAGCATCCGACACGAGCAGCGAGCCCGGACCGGAGAGCCCGACCACTGCGCCCTGATTGGCGGTGTACCCGGAGGAGAACACCAAACCCGCTGCGGCGCCGACGAATTCGGCCAGGCTGGACTCAAGCTCCTCGTGCAGCGACGTGTTGCCGGTGACCAGCCGCGAGCCGGTTGCGCCCGCACCCCAGGTACGCAGCGCGTCCACGCCGCCTTCGATCACCTGGGCGTGCTGCGACAGGCCGAGGTAGTCGTTGGACGCCAGGTCGAGCTCGGTGGCCACCGCGGGTCGGGGCCGCAACGCGCGTCGCAGCCCGGCCTCCCGGCGCGCCTCAGCGTGCGTCTCCAGCCAGGCCAACGGCGAAGTGTCGATCCGTGTCATCGCGCTAAATCCTACGAGAACCATTCAGACGAGCCACCTCCACCATCGTGGAGGTGACCTGCGCGATCTCGCCCGGCGTGCAGATGAACGGCGGCATGGCGTACACCAGGTTGCGGAACGGCCGCAGCCAGACGCCGCGGTCCAGCGCCGCCGGTGTAGCGATAGTCAGATCGACCGGGCGGTCGCATTCGATGACGCCGATCGCGCCGCACACCCGGACGTCGGCCACCCCCGGCAATGTCCGCGCCGGCTCGAGCCCGGCGGTCAGCCCGGCACCGATCTCGGCCACCACCGAACGCCAGTCCTGGCCGAGCAGCAATTCCACGGCGGCCACCGAGACCGCGCACGCCAGCGGGTTGGCCATGAACGTGGGCCCGTGCATCAGCGCCCCGGCTTCACCGGAGCTGATCGTGTGCGCGATCTCGGTGGTACACAATGTCGCGGCCAGGCTGAGGTAGCCGCCGGTCAGCGCCTTGCCGACGCACATGATGTCGGGGCTGACGCCGGCATGGTCGGCGGCGAACAATTCGCCGGTACGGCCGAATCCGGTGGCGATCTCGTCGAAGACCAGCAGCACGTCGTGCCGTCGGCAGATGTCCCGCAGGTCGGTCAGATAGCGCGGATCGTGAAAGCGCATTCCGCCGGCGCCCTGGACCACCGGCTCGACGACCACGGCGGCCAGTTCGGCTGCATGCCCGGCCAGCTGCGCCTCGAATGCGGCGCTATAAACGGGGTCGTAGTCGCGGGGTACCTGCGGAGCGAACACCTGGTGAGCCAAGACGGAATTCTCTCCGGAGGCCCACAGCGAGTGCATGCCGCCCTCTGGGTCGCAGATGCTCATCGGTGTGAAGGTGTCGCCGTGGTATCCCCCGCGCCAAGTCATCAGCCGACGCTTGCCAGGTAGGCCACGGCCGCGCCAGTACTGCAGCGCCATCTTGACTGCGACCTCGACCGATACCGATCCGGAGTCGCTGAAGAACACGGTTTCCAGACCGTGCGGGGTGATCTCGACGAGGAGCTGCGCTAACCGGGCGGCGGGCTCGTGGGTGAGACCGCCGAACATGACGTGATTCATGATGGCCAGCTGGCTGGTCATCGCCCCGTCCAGCACTGGGTGGCCATGACCGTGGATGGCCGTCCACCAGGAGCTCATCGCATCGAGCGCTTGAACCTGCTTGCCGTCGCGGACGAGTGTGAGCCAGGCGCCGCGAGCGCCGACCGCCACCACCGGGGGCACCGCCTCCGCCCCGATCGTGCTGTAGGGATGCCACAGGTGGGCCGTATCGATCGCGCTGATCTGCTCGGGCGTGAGCCCAGACGTCGCTGCGGCCGCAGAAGTCATAGAGAACGAGGGTAAAGCAGGCTCTCCCGAACCCGGCACGCTCAGCGTTCGGTCGCAGAAATGCCGGGCATCCGGCAGCATTGAGCCACCATGGCTTCGCCGCAGCAGTCTGAATCCCCGTCCCCCAGCCACCACGAGGACTCCCCGCCGCGGGTTCTGCGGCTGCGGCTGATCCCGTGGGACGTGTCATGCGTGCTGGCGTTGCTCGCGCTCCTGGCGGTCATCGCCTTCGGGACCGATTGGTATTCCGGGCTTTTCGGCTTCCTGAAGGACGTCTGCACCGGAGATTGCCCGCCCGCGCCCTTCGGCGTGGATTTCTACATCTACCCGATTGTGTTTGGAGGCATCGGCGCCGCGGTTGCAGCGGCACTGCTCGGGCCGCTGGTGTCGCTGCTGAAGGGTTGGTACCTGTCCTTTTGGCCGGCTTTGGCGATTGCCCTCGTGCTGCTCGCTTCCGCGGCCGGCTCGGCGCTGACCGACTTCAGCAGCACCTACTGGCACGGCGACCCCGGCGTCGTCGACACACCCGAGTGAGAGCGAAATCACAACGGCCCGCAGAAGTTTGAGGCGTCAACCCGCCGGCGATCACCGTTCGGTCACGTTACGACAAATAATCCAGCTCAGGGGGCCTGCGCAGTGGCTCCAGCGGGCTTTTGTTGCCACAGTGTCCGTAGTGACTGTTGTGAATTCAGCGGTTCACCGACGGGTCCACACCGCGCCGGCTTCGGTGGCGGCGTGCGGCCCCCAACGGGGCGGGCCAGCGTTATGGGTCTCTGGGGTGAATCGGGAATGGCGGCAGAGGCGTGAAGTCACCGCGCCGAAGCCACAGAGAGGTGATCAACATGAGACGCAGCTTCACCGTCCCGTCCAGCCTGGCCCTGTTATTGACGCTGCCGATGGTCAACCCCCACATCGCAAGCGCTGACCCCGGTGGCCCGACTCTCGTGGGCTACCAGCAGACGACCAGCTACGTAATCCAGCGCGCGCTTTCTCAGCGCAACGTGCCGTACCTCTACGGTGGCGGCAACGCCGCGGGCCCCACCCGTGGCACCGGCCTGAAAGCCAACATCGTCGGCTTCGACGCCTCCGGCCTGATCCAGTACGCCTATGCCGGCGCCGGCGTCAAGATGCCGCGCACCTCAGCCGAACAATGCAACGTCGGCCGCAAAGTCGCGCCCGCGCAGGCACGCCCGGGCGACCTGATGTGCTACGGCCCCGGCGGCACGCAGAGCGTGTCGATGTATCTCGGCAGCGGCCAGATGATCGAGGCCACCGAGCCCGTCGTCACGGTCTCCCCGGCCCGCACCAACGGCATGGTGCCGTATCTGACTCGCATCCTGGAGTCCTGACCGGGAGCTGACTGCAGGTTTTCGCGCACGCGGTAGGGCCGGCGGGTTAGGTAGATTGTCTGTCAATCATGACTGTCGCCCTGACCCGCCCGACCGACGCAGGCGTTGCGCATCCCGAGCAGCCCGCGACGGACAAACGCGCCGCCAGGTTCTACCGCCACGATCTCGACGGGCTGCGTGGCATCGCCATCGCCCTGGTGGCGATGTTCCACGTCTGGTTCGGTCGGGTCTCCGGTGGCGTGGACGTTTTCCTGGCTCTTTCCGGTTTCTTCTTCGGCGGAAAATTGCTTCGCGCAGCGCTCAATCCGGCGTCGTCGCTGTCGCCGTTACCCGAGGTGGTCCGGTTGGTCCGCCGATTGCTACCGGCTCTGGTGGTGGTGCTGGCCGGATGCGCGGTGCTGACCATCTTGATTCAGCCGGAGACGCGGTGGGAGACCTTCGCCGACCAGAGCCTGGCCAGCCTCGGCTACTACCAGAACTGGGAGCTGGCCAGCACGGTCGCCGACTATCTGAGGGCCGGCGAATCGGTCAGCCCGCTGCAGCACATCTGGTCGATGTCGGTGCAGGGCCAGTTCTATATCTCGTTCTTGGCGCTGGTCTTCGGTTTCGCGTTCCTGCTCCGACGCCGGCTCGGCGATCGACTGCGGATGGCATTCGTGGTGCTGCTCACCACACTGACCGTGGCGTCGTTCGGCTATGCGATTTTTGCGCACCAGGCCAGCCAGGCAACGGCCTACTACAACAGCTTCGCGCGGGCCTGGGAGCTGCTGCTTGGGGCGCTTGTAGGTGCGCTGGTCCCCTACGTCCGGTGGTCGATGTGGCTGCGCACGACGGCCGCCACCATCGCGCTGGCCGCGGTGCTGTCCTGCGGCGCACTCATCGACGGCGTCAAGCAATTTCCCGGGCCGTGGGCGCTGGTCCCCGTAGGGGCTGCCCTGCTGTTCATCCTGGCCGGTGCCAACCTGCAGGCCGATCCGACGACTAGTGACAACCTGCCGCTGCCCAACCGGCTGATGGCGACGGCGCCGCTGGTGCGGCTCGGCGCGATGGCCTACTCGCTGTATCTGTGGCATTGGCCGCTGCTGATCTTCTGGCTCGCCTACACAGGTCACGCGCACGCCAACTTTGTCGAGGGCACCGCCGTCCTGCTGATCTCCGGCGTGCTGGCCTATGGGACGAACCGGTACATCGAAGAGCCCCTACGGCTGCGCCGAGCTGCCAGCGACGCGCAGCCAGCTACGCCGGTGGCGCCCTGGCGGACCCGGCTGCGTCGCCCGACGATAGTGCTGGGCTCGGTCGTCGGGCTGCTCGGCGTGACGCTCACCGCGACCGCGTTCACCTGGCGCGAGCACGTCAACGTCGAGCGGGCCAGCGGCAAGGAGCTCAGTGGCCTGAGCTCCAGCGACTACCCGGGCGCACGAGCCCTGGTCAAACACCTGCGGGTGCCCAGCCTGCGCATGCGGCCCACGGTGCTGGAGGCCCAGACCGACTACCCGCCGTCCACCCGTGACGGCTGCATCAGTGATTTCAAGGACACCGATGTGATCAAGTGCAGCTACGGCGACAAGAGCGCCACCCGGACCATCGCCCTCGCCGGCGGCTCGCACGCCGAGCACTGGCTGACCGCGCTGGACCTGCTCGGGCGCAGACACCATTTCAAAGTCACCACTTACCTCAAGATGGGCTGCCCGCTGTCCACCGAGAAAATGCCGTTGGTGATGGGCAACAATGACCCCTACCCGGAGTGCCGCGACTGGGTGCCCAAGGTGATGGACCGGGTGGTGGCCGACCATCCCGACTTCGTTTTCACCACCTCGACGCGGCCGTGGAACATCAAACCCGGCGACGTGATGCCCGGGACGTACGCTGGCATCTGGCAGACGTTCTCCGATAACAACATTCCGATCCTCGCCATGCGAGACACCCCATGGTTGGTCAAAGACGGTCAGCCGTTCAACCCGTCGGACTGCCTGGCCAAGGGTGGCGACGCGATGTCGTGTGGCATCAAGCGCTCTGACGTGCTCGCTGACCGCAACCCCACCCTCGACTGGGTCGAACAATTCCCGATGCTCAAGCCACTGGACATGAGCGACGCGGTCTGCCGCGCCGACATCTGCCCGGCGGTCGAGGGAAACGTGTTGGTATATCACGACGCTCACCACCTGTCGGCTACCTACATGCGCACGATGACCAATGAGCTCGGCCGGCAGGTCGGCCCGGCCACCGGTTGGTGGTGACCGCCCGGCGACGATTCGGGCAGCGCAGCGGCCAGAGGAGAAGCCGGGCAATCAGCTACCGCCTAAGGCGGCGAGAGCCAGCAGAGCGGGCGGATCCGACCGCCGTTAAGGTCGTGAGATGCCCCCGTCAGACCCGACCAATGGCGCCGCCGCGGCCCCGCCTGCGCTGGCCACTGTCTGGCCAGGAAGCAGCTACCCGTTGGGTGCGAACTACGACGGCAGTGGTACCAACTTCGCACTGTTCTCCGAGATCGCCGAGAAAGTCGAACTGTGCCTGATCGGTGACGACGGTCAGGAATCTCGGTTCAACCTCGACGAGGTCGACGGCTACGTGTGGCACGCGTACCTGCCGGACGTCACCCCCGGGCAGCGCTACGGCTTTCGGGTGCACGGGCCGTTCGACCCCGCGGCAGGCCACCGGTGCGACCCCAGCAAGCTGCTGCTCGACCCGTACGGCAAGTGCTTTGACGGGGAGTTCAAGTTCGACCAGGCGCTGTACTCCTACGATCTGGCCGTCGCCGCCGAGGACCCCGACGAGACCGGCACGCCACCCCAGGTCGACTCGCTTGGGCACACGATGACCAGCGTGGTGATCAATCCGTATTTCGACTGGGCCAACGATCGCTCGCCGCGCACGCCGTATCACGAAACGGTGATCTACGAGGCCCACGTCAAAGGGATGACCGAGAGTCATCCCGCCATCCCCGAAGCATTGCGCGGAACGTATGCCGGCCTCGGTCACCCGGCGATCATCGAGTACCTCAAATCGTTGAATGTCACTGCGATCGAACTGATGCCGGTGCATCAGTTCATGCACGACCACCGTCTGCTTGATCTGGGCCTGCGCAACTACTGGGGCTACAACACGTTCGGATTCTTTGCCCCGCACGTCCAATATGCCGCCAACAGACGCGCCCGGAGCGCGGTCACCGAATTCAAGTCGATGGTCCGGGCATTTCACGAGCAGGGCATCGAAGTCATCCTGGACGTGGTCTACAACCACACCGCCGAAGGCAACCACCTCGGCCCCACGATCAACTTCCGCGGCATCGACAACGCCGCCTATTACCGGCTGGTCGACGAGGATCTGCGGTTGTACAAGGACTTCACCGGCACCGGTAACAGCCTCAACGCCCGCAACCCGCACACGCTGCAGCTGATCATGGACTCACTGCGCTATTGGGTGACCGAGATGCACGTCGACGGTTTCCGCTTCGACCTGGCCTCAACGCTGGCCCGCGAGTTCTACGATGTCGACCGACTGAGTGCCTTTTTCGATCTGGTGCAACAGGATCCGATCGTCAGCCAGGTCAAGCTGATCGCCGAACCGTGGGACATCGGCGAGGGCGGCTACCAGGTCGGCAACTTCCCGGGTTTGTGGACCGAATGGAACGGGAAGTATCGCGATACTGTGCGTGACTATTGGCGGGGCGAGCCCGCGACACTGGGTGAGTTCGCGTCCCGGCTGACCGGGTCGTCGGACCTCTATGAGGCAACCAGCCGCCGGCCCGGCGCCAGCATCAATTTCGTCACCGCCCACGACGGATTCACGCTCAACGATCTCGTCTCGTACAACGAGAAACACAACGAGGCCAATGGCGAAGATAACCGCGATGGCGAGAGCCACAACCGATCCTGGAATTGCGGTGTCGAGGGCCCGACCGATGACCCAGAAATCCTGGAACTGCGCGAGCGGCAGATGCGCAACATCATGGCCACCTTGCTGGTGAGCCAGGGCACGCCGATGATCGCGCACGGCGACGAGCTCGGACGCAGCCAACACGGCAATAACAACGTCTACTGCCAAGACTCCGAATTGTCTTGGATGGACTGGTCTCTGGTCGACAAGAACAGCGACTTGCTGGAGTTCACCCGCAAGGTCACCGCATTGCGTAAGGCGCACCCGGTGTTTCGCCGCCGACGGTTCTTCGACGGCGAGCCGATCCGCAGCGGCGACGAGGTGCGTGACATCGCGTGGCTGACACCGGCGGGCAAAGCGATGCAACCGCAGGACTGGGGCGGCGAATTCGGCAAGAGCATCGCGGTGTTCCTCAACGGCGAGGCGATACCTGAACCCAACTCCCGCGGTGAGCGGGTAGTCGACGACTCGTTCCTGATGTGCTTCAACGCCCACAGTCACGAGGTTGACTTCATCATTCCGCCCGACGACTACGCCACCGAGTGGACGGCCGTTCTGGACACCACCGACGCAACTGGCTCGATAGAGCTGGTCGTGCACGACGGCGACGAGGTTTCGCTGCCCGGCCGGGCACTGCTCGTATTCCGTAAGACTAAGTGACGCATGGTTTTTCCGGTACTATCCACCTACCGGCTGCAGCTTCGTGGCGCCGCAAGCGGCTTCGGTTTCACTTTCGCCGACGCTGAGAATCTACTCGACTACCTCGACGATCTCGGGGTGTCGCATCTGTATCTGTCGCCGATTCTGACCCCCGTCACTGGGTCCGGGCACGGCTACGACGTCACCGATCCGACGACGGTGTCACCCGAACTCGGCGGCGCAGAAGGTCTTACGCGGCTGTCGGCCGCAGTACGTGCCCGCGGTATGGGACTGATCATTGACGTCGTTCCCAACCACGTTGGCGTGGACCAGCCGATGCAGAACCCGTGGTGGTGGGATGTGTTGCGGCACGGCCGATCATCGGCGTACGCATCGTTCTTCGATATCGACTGGGAGCTCGGCGACGGCCGGGTTGTGCTGCCGGTGTTGGGTTCTGACGACGACGTTGCTGACCTGACTGTCGACGGCGACGTGCTGCGCCTCGGCGATCTGGCGTTTCCCATCGCACCGGGCACCGATGACGGGACCGGCCCGCAGGTGCACGACCGCCAGCATTACCAGCTTGTCGGGTGGCAACGCGGCGTGGTCGGATACCGGCGGTTCTTCTCCATCACCTCGCTCGCCGGGCTGCGGCAAGAGGACAACACGGTGTTCGACGCCAGCCACGTCGAAGTGGGCCGGTGGTTCGACGAAGGACTGGTCGACGGTGTGCGCATCGATCATCCGGACGGATTGTTAGACCCGGCTGGATATTTGACCTGGCTGCGGGAACTGGCCGGGCCCGAGGCGTGGATCGTGATCGAGAAGATCCTCGCCGTCGACGAGGCGCTGGAGCCGACGCTGCCGGTCGATGGCACCACCGGATACGACTCGCTGCGCGAGGTGGGTGGATTGTTCGTCGACCCAACCGGCGCCGAAGCACTGACGGCGCTGTATGAGTCGACTGGCATCGACTACTCCGCGACACCCGCGGTGCTGCGCGGCCTCAAAGCAGCCGTGGCCACCGACACGCTCGGCAGCGAACTGGCTCGGCTGTGTCGCGCCATCGTGACCGCCGCCGGCGCCGACCATCCGCAGCTCCCCGATGCCGTGGCGGCACTCCTCGGCCACATCGACGTGTACCGCTTCGACTACCAAGGCCTGGCCGCCACATTGTCGACCGCACTGGCCGAAACCGAGTCTGTTGCACCAGAATTACGGCAAGCATTGCAGATCGTGGCTGCGGCTTGCGCATACGGAGGAGAGGCCGATGCCCGACTGCAGCAGTTGTGCGGCGCGGTCACCGCGAAGTCGGTCGAGGATTGCCTGTTCTATCGCGACGCTCGCCTGGTCTCGCTCAACGAAGTCGGCGGCGAGCCGGCCCGATTTGGTGTCGGCGCGGCGGAGTTCCACGCCAGTGCCGCCACCCGGGCGCGGTTATGGCCGCACGCGATGACGACGCTGACGACCCACGACACCAAGCGCGGCGAAGACGTCCGGGCTCGCATCGGGGTGCTGTCGCAGGTGCCGCTGTTGTGGGCCGAGTTCGTCGCCCGCTGGGAGACGATCGTCCACTCCCCCGACCGCGCCACCGGATTGTTTCTGTGGCAGAACATCTTCGGGGTCTGGCCGACGAGCGGCGAGGTCACCGACGAACTACGGGATCGGCTGCACGGCTACGCCGAGAAGTCGATCCGGGAAGCGGCATTGCACACCAGCTGGAACGATCCCGACACCGGCTTCGAAGACGGTGTGCACGGTTGGGTGGACTCCGTCCTCGACGGACCGGTTGCCGCACAGCTCACCGAGCTCGTCAACCAGCTCAACACCCACGCCGAGAGCGACGCGCTGGGTCAGAAGCTGCTGGCGTTGACGGCGCCCGGCATCCCCGATGTGTACCAGGGCACCGAGCTGTGGGACGACAGTCTGGTTGACCCCGACAACCGTCGGGCCGTGGACTACGCCGCTCGACGCGAAGCATTGAAGTCTTTGCAGCACCGAAAAATCCGCATCGTCAAAGCGGCCCTACAGGTGCGGCGCGCCCGGCCGGAAACTTTTTTAGCGGGCAGCTACCTTCCGGTGCTCGCCGCCGGAGCCGCTGCAGATCATGTGGTGGCGTTCTGTCGCAGTGATGATGTGCTGGTTGCGGCGACGCGTTGGACGGTGCGACTCGCTGAGACCGGTTGGGGCGACACCGTTGTCCCGCTGCCAGCGGGTTCGTGGACCGATGTGTTGACCGGCAGAGTGTTGTCGGGATCGGTGCCGGCCGCCGACTTGTTCGCCGAGCTACCCGTCGCCCTCCTGGAGCGCGACAATGCATGAATTCGCGGTGTGGGCACCGAAACCGGACACGGTCCGCCTCGACGTTGACGGCACGGCGCATCCGATGAGAAGCGACGCCGACGGCTGGTGGCGGGCTACCGTCGAGACCGCCCCAAACGCGCGCTACGGATATCTGCTCGACGACGACCCGAAGCCGCTGCCCGATCCGCGATCAGCGCGCCAGCCCGACGGGGTGCACGACCGCTCGCAGCTGTGGGAGCCCACGCCGTCGGACTGGACGGACGGCGAATGGCGCGGTCGTTCAGTGCAGGGCGCGGTGATCTACGAGCTGCACATCGGCACGTTCACGCCGGCGGGCACCTTCGACTCGGCGATCGACAAGCTGGACTATCTGGTCGACCTCGGCGTCGACTTCGTCGAAGTGATGCCGGTGAACGCGTTTTCCGGCACGCACGGCTGGGGCTACGACGGCGTGCTGTGGTACGCGGTGCACGAACCTTACGGCGGACCCGACGGGCTGGTCCGATTCGTCGACAACTGCCATCGCCGCGGCCTGGGAGTGCTGATCGACACGGTGTTCAATCACCTCGGCCCGTCGGGCAACTACCTGCCCCGGTTCGGGCCCTACCTGTCGTCGGCCAGCAACCCGTGGGGCGAGGGCATCAACATCGCCGACGCCGGATCCGACGAGGTGCGCCGCTACATCATCGACTGCGCGCTGCGCTGGATGCGCGACCTCCACGCCGACGGCCTGCGCCTGGACGCGGTGCATGCGTTGTTCGACACCACCGCGATCCACCTCCTCGAGGAGCTTTCTGCCGAAACCGAGGCGCTCGCTGAACAATTGGGCCGGCCGCTGTCGTTGGTCGCCGAGAGCGACCTCAATGACCCGCGGATGATCACGCCCCGCACCGACCACGGTCTCGGGATGGCCGCGCAGTGGGACGACGACATCCACCACGCGATCCATACCGCGGTGTCCGGCGAGCGTCAGGGCTATTACGCCGACTTCGGGTCGCTGGCCACCCTGGCAAAGACGTTGCGCGAAGGCTTCTTCCATGCCGGCACCTACTCGTCGTTTCGGCAGCGGCGCCACGGCCGTCCGTTGGACACCGCGACCGTTCCGGCTACCCGGCTGCTGGCCTACACCTGTACACACGACCAGGTCGGCAACCGCGCACTCGGGGACCGGCCGTCGCAAAACCTGACCTACGGCCAGCTGGCCGTCAAGGCCGCCCTGGTGCTCGGTTCGCCCTACACGGCCATGCTTTTCATGGGCGAAGAGTGGGGGGCGTCGACGCCGTTCCAGTTCTTCAGCTCCCACCCAGAACCCGAGCTGGCCCGCGCCACCGCCGAAGGCCGCAAAAACGAATTCGCCGATCACGGGTGGGACGCCGAGGAGATCCCCGATCCGCAGGACCCGCAGACGTTTAGGCGCTCCACGCTGGACTGGTCCGAGCTCGACACCGATGAGCATGCGAAATTACGCCGGCTCTATCAGGACTTGATCGCCCTGCGGCGCAACGAAACCGATCTGGCCGATCCGTGGCTGCAGCGGTTACTCGTCGACTATGACGAAGACGCCCGATGGATCGTCATGCGCCGCGGTCGATTGACGGTGGCCTGCAATCTGAGCGCCAAGCCGGTGAGTGTCCCGTACGCCGGGGAGCTCGTGCTGTGCTCCGAGGCCCCCGACGTCGGCGACGAGAGCACCGCGTTGCCGCCGCACTCGTTCGTGATCCTGCGCGCTGTGGATAACTGACTACCGGCACCGTCCGCGACCGCCGATGATGCGCGGATGAGCCATTCTGAGCTGTTGCCGATCCCGCCCATCGAAACCGCGTGCGATCCCATCAACTCGATCGAAGACCTGCGAGAGCGGTGGCGAGCGCTCATGGGGCCGTTGAGTTTTGGGACACGGCTCCTGTGGTTTGGTCTGATTGGGCCGGACCGTCGCTTTGCCCTGAAGATCAGCCGGGTACCGATCCGCCCTCGTCCCCGGGGTCCGATTGTGTGGAACCTGATGTCGTCACTGCGGACGCTGCTCGACGACCTGGAGCCGGGTACCGCCGCGGCGCTGCTGCTGTCGGGGCCCGGACGCGGACCGATCTCTACCATCGAACTGCTGTGGGCGAATTCGCTGACCGACATGGCCGCGCGGTTCGCCGTCCCCCTGGAGCCGATCTTCCGCGCCAACGACCAATCGATCGCACTGTTGGGCTAGCGCAGGCCTATCAGGTAGCTTTCGCGGATGAGTGAAATCGACTACGGCGCCAGAGCCCGTCTCGATTACATCGAAACGCAACTCCAGGCACTGTTCCCCGACAGCTACGTGCCCTTCGCGGAGGGCAGCACCTCCGGGATGCCGACCGCAGTGGTCGCGCTTGCCCGCGCGGGCAACATGATCGCCGCGATCAAGGAATACCGCAGCATCACCGGCGCCGGGTTGGCCGAGGCGAAGAAGGCCGTCGAAGCGATGCGGTGAGCGGTGCCCGAACCGCGCGCGCCTACAACAGATAGCGGTAGGCCGGCGAACCCGGTTCAATCGCCTCGATCTGCATCTCAGTGGCCCGCATGCGTTCCAACAGGCCGTCCAGGCCGGCGGCCGAGCCCAACTCGATACCCACCAGCGCCTCACCGGTCTCCCGGTTGTTGCGCTTGACATACTCGAACAGCGTGATGTCGTCATTCGGACCGAGTACGCCGTCCAGGAAACGGCGCAGCGCGCCAGGCTCTTGCGGGAAGTCGACCAGGAAGTAGTGCTTGAGCCCGAGGTGGACCAGCGACCGCTCGAGTATTTCGCCGTACCGCGACACGTCGTTGTTGCCGCCAGACACCAAGCACACCACCGTGGAACCCGGTTCGATGTCGGCTTCCAGCAAGCCCGTCACCGCCAACGCACCCGCCGGCTCGGCGATGATCCCCTCGTTTTGATACAGGTCGAGCAGCGCCGTGCACACCGCGCCCTCGTCGACTGTAGTGATCGAGACCATGTTGCCCGCGGCGGCCAGGGCGGCGTAGGTCAGCCGGCCGGCCCGGCTCACCGCGGCGCCGTCGACGAACTGGTCGACATGCTCAAGGGTCACCGGACCGCCGTTGGCCAGGGCGGCCATCATCGCGGCGGCACCGGCCGGCTCGATACCGAGCACAGAGGTTTTGCTGGTCCGCTCGGCGAGGTAGGTGGTTATGCCGGCAATGCACCCGCCACCACCGACGGGAACCACCACCAAGTCCGGCTCGCCATCGAGCTGGCTCAGGATTTCGACGGCGATCGTGCCCTGGCCGGCCATAGTGCGCGGGTCGTCGAACGGCGGAACCAGCGTCGCTCCGGTGCGCTCCACGTCGGCGAGCGCGGCCTCGGCCGCCAGATCGTAGGTCGATCCGCCCACAATCAGCTCGATGAACTCCCCGCCGTGATAGCGGATGCGGTCGCGCTTCTGCTTCGGCGTCTTGGCCGGGACGTAGACGCGTCCGCGAATACCGAGCGTGCGACAGGCATAGGCGAAGCCCTGGGCGTGGTTGCCCGCCGACGAGCACACCACGCCGGCAGCCAGCTCCTCGTCGGACAGCTGGACGAGCAGGTTGTAGGCGCCACGCAGCTTGTAGGAGCGCACGGTCTGCAGGTCTTCACGCTTGAGGTACACGTTCGCCCCGGTGGTCGCGGACAACCGGTCGGAAAGTTGGAGAGGTGTGGGCGTGACCACGCCGGCGATTCGCGTCGCCGCACCGTCGACATCGGCCGCTGAAAGGGAAGACAGCGGCCCATTACCCGTGCTCGGGCTCTGGCTCAGTTCGGCGGACACCGGTCAATGGTGCCACCAAGCTGCAAATTCAGTGCGCAGGGGTGAGCACAAAGACCGGGATTTGCCGGTCCGTCTTCGTCTGATAGTCGGCGTAGTCCGGGTATGCCTCGACCGCCCGCTCCCACCAAACGGCCTTCTCGTCGCCGAAGACCTCGCG
>DATAZN010000231.1:0-36867 GCA_036272035.1 Mycobacterium sp.
ACCAACTTCTTCGGGCAGAACACGCCGGCGATCGCGGCCACCGAAATCCAATACGCCGAAATGTGGGCACAGGACGCCGTCGCGATGTACGGCTACGCGGTCGCCTCGGCGTCCGCGACCACACTCTCACCGTTCCAGCAGCCGCAGCAGAACACCGATCCGGCGTCGTCAGGCAGCCAGGCCGCCGCGGTCAGCCAGGCCGCCAACACCACCGCCGGCGATGCGCAAAGCGCGGTTTCGTCTGCGCAACAGGCCTTTTCCGCGGTGCCGCAAGCCCTGCAGGGCCTGGCGACGTCCCAGTCGGCCGCCAGCGGATCCGCCGCTACCGACTCGTTGACCCTGTTGAGCGACCTGATCACACTCTTCGTCTCGTTGCCATCGGATCTGACGTTGTTTGCCGCGGTAATACCTCAGGATATCGCGGCCGGGCCGGTCGACATTCCTTACTCCATAGTGGATTCAGAGACTGGTCAGCACACCGACGTGATCATCAGCGACTGGAACGGCGACGACCCCTCCATCAGGAGGGGCGGTCTCCCCTCGTACGACTTCCCGGCGACCATCCTCAACCCCAGCCCAAACGCCGCATCCGCGATATCAGCGGGCATGGCGGACGCGGAAGCGCTTGGCGGATTGTCGGTGCCGTCGGGATGGACCATCGCCGCACCCGAAGTAAAGCCCACCGCGTTCACCACGCCGCTCACCAGCGCGAACGTTGCCGCCGCCCCGGCGGCGGAAGCCGGCGCGGCAAACACGGTAAACCAGATGGGGATTGGCGGCATGGCCGGGCAGGCCATGGCCGGGCCGCCGGCTGCCGGTGACACCCAGGAAAGCGGCAAGCCGGTGACCCACGCGCGCCTGACGCCTCGCGTCACCGGGGCGGCGAGCGACGACGAACCCGAAGCCACGCCCGCACCCCGCACCGTCGTCACCGGAGTCGCTGCCGCGATACGGGATATTGCCAAGCAGCGCGACCGCGGGTATCTGACCGACGAAGAGTACAGGGCGCAGAAGACGCGTCTGCTCGAAATCTCCTTCGGGCACCGCCCGTTGGCTTAACAGTTTAGGAGATCGATAATGCGATGCCGTCCAGGATGTCGTGCTCGCTGACCGTCAACTCGTCGATGCCGGCCCGCTCGCGCAGCGCGATCGCCAGTTCCTCGATGACGATGGCGCCGCCACCGATCACGTCGACCCGTCCCTCATGCATGGGCCCCAACGCAGCGCGCTGCGCTCGCGGCATGCCGATCAGCCCGTCGCATACCGTCAGCAGCCGGTCCACGCCGACGCTCGAAAGATGAATGGCCGCAGAGTCATAGATGGTCATGTCCTGTGCGAGTGCGGCGACCGTCGTCATCGTGCCGGCCACACCCACCCAGGTGTGGGCCTGCTCCACCGGGACGACGCGCAGCGCCTCACCGAGCCGGTCGCGAACCACCTCGCGCGCGGCTGCCACCTCGGCGACCGTCGGCGGATCCGAATGCAGGCAACGCTCGGTCAACCGCACGCAGCCGATGTCGGCCGAATAACTCGCCACCACGGTGTCGGTGCCCAATACGACTTCCGTCGAGCCGCCGCCCAGATCGACAATGACGAAAGGCCCTGCAGTCGAATCTAATTCATTGACCACGCCGCGAAAAGACAGCTCTGCCTCCTCGGTGCCGGTGATCACCTCGGCGACGGCATCGTCGACCACGTCGCCGAGCACGCCGGCCGTCATCGCGAAGAAGACGTCGCGGTTGCCGGCGTCACGGGTGGCCGACGTCGCGACCATGCGTATCCGGTCGACACGGTGGGTTGTGCACAGCGCGGCGTAGTCCACCACCGCAGACCGAGTGCGCTGCAACGCCTCCGGCGCGAAGCCGCCGGTGGCGTCGACGCCTTGGCCGAGTCGCACGATCCGCATCTCGCGATGCACGTCGCGCAGCTGGCCGTCCAGCGCGTCAGCGATCAGCAGCCGAATCGAGTTGGTACCGCAGTCAATTGCTGCGACTCGAGTCATGAGCGCCAGTCCCCCGGCGCCAGGATGCCGGCCATCGACGGCTCCACGGCAAGGACCGCCAGCGCCTCGTCGCCGAACGGGTTGAGACCCCGGCCCTTGGCCAGCGCATGCGCGATCACCACGTGCAGGCACTTGACCCGCTCGGGCATGCCGCCGCCGGAAAACGTGGTCCCCAGCGGCTCGATGGCATCCCGCTCGGCCAAGTAGGACTCGTGGGCCCGTCGATAGGCTGCGGCCAGCTCGGGGTCGGACTGCAGCCGCTGTGTCATGTCTCGCATCATTCCGGTTGTCTCGAGCCTGCTCGCAGCGGCGGTCAGTGCCGGATGTGTCAAGTAGTACAACGTCGGAAAGGGCGTTCCGTCAGGAAGTTTCGGCGCCGTCTTCACCACGCCGGGCTCTCCGTTGGGACAGCGGTAGGCGATATCAAGCACTCCACGCGGTTCGCGGCCGAGCTGGCGGGCAACCACGGCGAGGTCGGCGGGATCAACCACCGGGCGGCGTGGGGCCGGGCGGCATGGGACTGGGCGGCATCGGACTGGGCGCGGCGGGCGGCGGCGCAGGCGTCGGCGGGCCGTGCGGGCTGTCGGCGATGGTGTGCCACAGCGAGGTGTACCAGGGATCGCTGGTGGCCGCGGCGGCCGGCGCCGACCCCGGGTCGGCGGGCAGCGCGGCGTTCGGCGGAAGCTGGACCTGATACGGGATCTCGCCCGGCATCACGAACCCGAGGCGCTCGCGGGCCTGCGCCGCGACGTAGGCGGGATCGGCCAGCTTGCCCTTCTGCTGCTCGAGATCGGCGATCTGGTGACGCAACGCGGCTTCGGATGCGGACAGCTGCTTCATCTCGGTGCGCTGCGCGAAGTAGGTGCGGACCGGGCCGGCGATGGTCAGGGTCAGCACGCAGACCACTGCCGCCAGGATCGCCGCCCGACGCGCGGTCAGACCGAGTCGCTGATCCGAACGCTGCTCGGCCGATTCGGCGATCGCCTGTTTGATCGGTTCGACGACCTCGGGCATCGCACGGGACGCCGTCTGCCCGCGACGGGGCGCCGTCGATTTACGCGGCCGGCCGGCCACCGAATCGCCGGCCCGCCCGGGACGCGAGGCCGGTGAGCGCCGCTTCGGTTCTGGCCGTTTCGATTCGGGCATCGGACGCTAAGGCTATCGGGCTTCCGGCGCGTATCGGGGGAAGGCAAGATCACCAGCGTAGCGAGCCGCGTCACCGAGAGCTTCTTCGATCCGAAGCAGCTGGTTGTATTTCGCCACCCGCTCGCTGCGGGCCGGGGCGCCGGTCTTGATCTGCCCGCTGCCCACCGCCACCGCCAGGTCGGCGATCGTGGTGTCCTCGGTTTCACCGCTGCGGTGGCTCATCATCGTCCGGTAGCCGCTGTGGTGGGCGAGCGCGACCGCATCGAGTGTCTCGGTGAGCGTGCCGATCTGGTTGACCTTGACCAGCAAGGCATTTGCCGCACCCTTGTCGATGCCCTCTTCCAGGCGTTCGGGATTGGTGACGAACAGGTCGTCGCCGACGATCTGCACCCGGTCACCGATCGCTGTCGTCAGGGCCACCCAGCCGTCCCAATCATCTTCGGCCAGTGGATCTTCGATGGACACCAGTGGATAGGAGTCGAGAAGCTCCGCGTAGAACTGCGTCATCGCATCGGCGGAGCGGGTCTTCTTTTCGAAAGCGTAGCCGGTGCCGTCGGTGTAGAACTCGGTCGCCGCCGCATCGAGCGCCAATGCCACGTCGGCGCCGAGCTTGAAACCGGTGGACTCGATGGCCTGGCTGATCACGTCCAGCGCGGCCCTGGTTCCCGGCACGTCGGGGGCGAATCCGCCCTCGTCACCCAGTCCGGTGGACAGCCCCTGCTTTTTCAGCGCCGACTTCAGCGCGTGGTAGACCTCGGTACCCCAGCGCAGTGCCTCATAAAAGCTGGGCGCCCCGATCGGGGCCACCATGAACTCCTGGATGTCGACTGCGGTGTCCGCGTGCGCGCCGCCGTTCAGGATGTTCATCATCGGTACCGGCAGGATGTGCGCGTTAGGGCCGCCGAGATAGCGGAACAGCGGCAACTCAGCCGAATCTGCGGCGGCCTTGCTGACCGCCAGCGAGACGCCCAGGATGGCGTTCGCGCCCAACCGGGATTTGTCCGGTGTGCCGTCTAGGTCCAGCAGGGCCTGGTCGACCAATCGCTGATCGTCGGCGTTGAGCCCGATCACAGCCGGCGCGATCTCATCAAGCACGGCCTGGACGGCCTTCTTGACGCCCTTGCCGCCATACCGGTCGCCGCCATCGCGCAGCTCGACGGCCTCGTGCTCTCCGGTCGACGCCCCGGAGGGCACCGCGGCCCGCGCGAACGTCCCGTCGATCAGAGCCACCTCGACCTCGACTGTCGGGTTACCGCGGGAATCGAGGATCTCGCGGGCCCCGACCTGCTCGATAATCGGCACTGGTTCTCCTTGCGTCCTGAGGGTTACGGAGTTCCTACGAGGTCCGTAACTGCCACCAGTAGCCTAAGGCCTCGGTCAGAGGGAGTGCCCCGCCGCATAGGCGGTAGCCCAGTCCCGAACGGCGCGGGCGTAGACGTCAGAGTCGTTGTAGGCCCACAGCGCGGTGATCCACCCTCGCGCGGTGGCGAGATCCTTCCCGCGCCAACACAAATACCCCGCCGCGGACAATGCGGCATCGTCGATGTTGTCGACGCTGATGACACCGTCGTTGTTGGCGTCCACGCCGTACTCCCGCCAGGTCTCGGGAATGAACTGCATCGGCCCCATCGCCCGCACGGTGTCCGGCTCGCCGTCCATCCCGCCCGCCGCACTGTCGATGATGCGCATTGTGCCGTTGGTTCCGTCGAGCACCACACCCCTGATCGGCGGCCGCACGTCACCGTTGGGAAACAGCGTCGCGTGGTGGTACGTGCCGTGATGGCTTTCCACCTGCCCGATGCCGGCCAGCGTCGTCCAGGCGATATGACAGTTCGGGTTCTCCACCTCGGCGACCCGGGCGGCGTAGCCGTAGGCCTCCAGAGCGGTCACCGGTATGTGCATCGCCGGGGCGCGCTGAGCCGCCCACGCACGAAGCTGGTCGGCGGGCCGGCCCTTGGCGTACGTGTCGACCGGCGGCACCACGGCGCCCGGCGGCGGCGGGACGCCCTTGGGGATAAAGGGGCCGAGCTGCCACGAGCAGCTTGAGGCCAACAGCAGCGCCGTTGCACCTACGACGGCGAACGCCCGCAGCCAACGCACCGGCGACACAACACACCCCTAAACCACGATTCTTCATCCATGGTCCCACGGGAATCGAGTAGGTCACCACGCCGTGAACACCAGGTTTCCGGCCGACACCGGTTGTCCAGCCACGATGGTGTGCGTCCCGCTGCATATAACCGGGCGCGGATCGCTTCGCCGGGCGTGTCGAACATCACCGCGCCAACGCATGCTTTCGCGCGCGTTAATACAGCATTCAGTCTTTTTCGGGATCGTCAGAGGATGCGTCCGCGTCGTCAACGGCCGACGCCTCGATGGCGGGCTCGGGTTCCGATTCGGCCTCGTCGGCCGGTGGCCAGCAGGCGCGCCACTCGTCCTCGGTGATTGTGCCGACCGCGGCGACGTCCAGTTCGGCGAGCACATCCGCTACCCGACGGTCCGCGGCAACCGCTTTCTCGACGGCCCGCACGATATCCATCAACTCCAATACGGCTGTACGCAAAGCATTTTCGGCGTCAACATCGGCCGTCACGGTGATCGACGTGATGTTCGTCGGGATCAGGTCCAACGGCAACCCGGCCCGGGTGACGCGCTGAACCACCTTGTGCGCCAACGCCAAAGCCGGTTGACCGGTGGGCACGTCGTCGATGACCGAGTTCCGGGGCTTCTCCAGAGCTTTGCGCTCCTCCCACTGAGCCAACTGCTCGTCCAGCGAAACCGTCTCGCCGGCAAGGACTCCTGGGGCCCGGTTGCCCAGCTTTCGCAGCAGCGCATCGGCGACGTCGTCGATGGTGAATGGATGCTCAGGCGCGTCCTCGGCGATGCGCGCGTGGAAGAGGACCTGCAGCAAAACGTCGCCGAGCTCGTCGCGCAGCGCGTCGGTATCGCCGCTGTGGACCGCGTCGAAAAGCTCGTAGGTCTCCTCCAGCAGGAACCGGCGCAGCGAGTCGTGCGTCTGCTCGCTTTCCCACGGCCCGGCGGTGCGCAGCTTGTCCATCATCGCGACGGCGTCCACCAGCCGCTCCCCGGGCTGCCGCCCGGGCGCGGATATCAGGCGCTCACCGGCGGCCAACCGCGCGGTGACCGCAGGGTGCTCGGCGTCGGAGGACAATAGCACCGGAGCGTCATCTCCGGTGTGGGCCGGGCGGGCCGCCGGCAGCGTCCAGGGCACCGCGACGGGCATCTCCTCGGTGTACTGCACCTCACCGCTGAGCAACTCGATGGCTTCCACCGGAACCAACGAGGGGCGGCGAGGGTCGACCAGGATGACAGTCACCAGCGCCAGCCCTCACCGGGGCGCTCGTCGTGGACGCACTTCATCGCGCTGGTCGCTCCTGTTTTGGCATGACTACCTGGGTCGATTCTCCTGGTTTCCCGTCCAGCGCCGCCAGCAAATCGGCCACCATCTGAACTAATTCGAGATCGCGAATACGTGGTGCGCCGACACCACCGGCCCGCGGAATAGGAACCTGGACGGTCGAGGTGGTGGCGCGGTAGCGCGCACCCGGGTACTTGCGCGCCAGGCGCACCTGCACGGAGTCCGGCAGAGTCATCGGCGCCAGTCGCAGGGTGGCCGCCGACGCTGCCGATACCTCGGTGACGCCCGCGGCGCGGCACAGCAGCCGGAGGCGAGCGACGGCGATCAGCCGTTCGGCGGTTTCGGGCAGCGCCCCGTAGCGGTCGGTCAGCTCCTCGATGACGGCGTCGATGTCGGAGTCGTGGCTCGCCGCAGCCAGCCGCCGGTATCCCTCCAGCCGCAGCCGGTCGCTGGGGATGTAGTCCGGCGGCAGGTGCGCATCCACCGGCAGGTCGATGCGCACATCTTTCGGCTCCTCGGGGCTGAGGACGGTCTGCCCGTCGGCCGCGGCGCGGTAGGCCTCGACCGCCTCGCCGACCAGGCGGACATAGAGGTCGAAGCCCACCCCGGCGACATGTCCGGACTGCTCGGCGCCCAGCACGTTGCCCGCGCCGCGAATCTCCAGGTCCTTCATCGCCACCGCCATCCCGGCACCGAGCTCGTTGTTCTGGGCGATCGTCGCCAACCGGTCGTAGGCGGTCTCGGTGAGCGGCGCCTGCTGCGGATACAGGAAGTAGGCGTAGCCGCGCTCCCGGCTGCGACCGACCCGGCCGCGCAGCTGGTGCAGCTGGGACAGACCGAACGTGTCGGCTCGTTCGACAATCAGCGTGTTGGCGTTGGAGATGTCCAGGCCAGTCTCGACGATTGTGGTGCACACCAGGATGTCGAACTCTTTGTTCCAGAATCCCTCGACGGTCGTCTCGAGCAGATCCTCGTGCATCTGACCGTGCGCGACGGCAACCTTGGCCTCCGGCACCAGTTCGCGCACCCGCGCCGCGGCAGCGTCGATGGAGCTGACTCGGTTGTGCACGTAGAACGCCTGCCCGTCGCGCAGCAGTTCTCGGCGCAGCGCGGCGGCTATCTGCTTGTCATCGTGCTGCCCGACATAGGTCAGCACCGGGTAGCGCTCCTCGGGCGGCGTCAGGATCGTCGACATCTCACGGATCCCGGCCAGACTCATTTCCAGCGTGCGCGGGATCGGGGTGGCGCTCATCGTCAGCACGTCGACGTGGGTGCGCAGCGACTTGATGTGCTCCTTGTGCTCGACGCCGAAGCGCTGCTCCTCGTCGACGACCACCAGACCGAGGTCTTTCCAGCGCACGCCGGTTTGCAGCAAGCGGTGTGTGCCGATCACGATGTCCACCGCGCCTTCGGCCAAGCCCTCGATGACGGAACGGGATTCAGCGGGTTCGGTGAACCGGGACAAACCCTTGATCCGGACTGGGAAGCCGGCCATCCGCTCGGCGAAGGTCTGCAGATGCTGGTCGGCCAACAGCGTGGTGGGAACCAGCACCGCGACCTGCTTGCCATCCTGGACCGCCTTGAATGCCGCCCGGATGGCGATCTCGGTCTTGCCGTAGCCGACGTCGCCGCAGATCACCCGGTCCATCGGCACCGGTTTCTCCATGTCGGACTTGACCTCGGTGATCGCGGTGAGCTGATCCACGGTCTCGGTGAAGCCGAACGCGTCCTCCATCTCGGCCTGCCACGGGGTGTCCGGCCCGAACGCATGTCCCGCGGTGGCCTGCCGCTTGGCGTACAGCGCCACCAACTCGCCGGCGATCTCCCGGACCGCCCTGCGGGCTTTGGTCTTCGTGTTGGTCCAGTCGCTGCCGCCGAGCCGGCTCAGCGCCGGCGCCTGGCCACCGACGTAGCGCGACAGCTGATCGAGGGAATCCATTGGCACATAGAGCTTGTCGGCTTCGCTCTGTCCTCGCTTACTCGACGCGTACTCCAGCACCAGGTACTCGCGCCGCGCGCCGCCGACGGTGCGTTCGGTCATCTCAACGAACCGGCCGATGCCGTGCTGGTCGTGCACCACCAGGTCGCCCGCGGTCAGGGCCAGCGGGTCAACGGTGTTGCGGCGTTTGGCGGCCAGTCGCTTGCCGTCGGTGGCCGTCACCCGGTTGCCGGTCAGGTCGGTTTCGGTGACGATCACCAGCTCCGCACCCGGCTTCGCACCCTGTATCACTAAGCCGTCGTGCAGTGGACCCTTGAGCACCCCGACCACGCCGGGTTTGGGCTCGGCTCCGGGCTCCAACATCGTTGCCGGCGTATCGGATTCGGCCAACTGCTCGACGACGCGATGCGCGGTTCCGGTGCCCGGCGCGACGACGGCGGCGGCCCCACCGGTGGCCACGTGCGCGCGCAGCATCGCGAAGATCTCGTCGATGTCGCGCTGATGGCCGCGGGCTGACGGCGCGGTGCGGATGTCCAGCTCGATCGCCGACTCGTCGGAGAGTTGGCTCAGCGTCCACCACGGGTGCCCGGACTGCCGCGCAGCATCCTGCACCTCGTCGAGTTCGCGGAAGCCCGATCCGCCGAGTTGCTCGACGTCGATGGGCGAATCGCCGCCGACCGCGGCCACCGACCAGGACGCGTCAAGGAATTCACGGCCGGTTTTGATCAGATCGGCGGCGCGGGTGCGGACCTTTTCCGGGTCGCAGACCAGCACCGACGTCCCGTCGGCCAGTTGATCGGTCAACAGCGCCACGCCGTCGGGCCGCAGCACCGGCAGCAGAGCTTCCATGCCGTCGACCGGGATGCCTTCGGCGAGCTTGGCCAGCATGTCGCCGACGCCGCCGGTGACGCCGTGTTCGGGTGCCGGCTGCTGTCCGGCCAGCTCGGCGGCTCGCGCTCGCACGTCGTCGGTCAGCAGCACTTCGCGACAGGCGACCGCGATCACATTGTCGATGCTGATTTCGGGGATGGAGCGCTGGTCGGCCACCGCGAACATCCGCATCTCGCTGACCTCGTCACCCCAGAACTCCACCCGCACCGGGTGTTCGGCGGTCGGTGCAAAGATGTCGAGGATGCCGCCGCGGACCGCGAATTCGCCCCGTCGACCGACCATGTCCACCCGGGTGTAGGCCAGTTCGACCAGCCGCGCGATGACGTCTTCGAAGACCACCTCGTCACCGACGATCAGGGTGAGCGGTTCCAGCAGGCCCAACCCCGACACCATCGGCTGCAGCAGCGAGCGCACCGCGGTGACCACCACCCGCAGCGGCGGGCCAAGCCGGCCGTCCTGCGGGTGGGCCAGCCGGCGGAGCAGCATCATCCGGGCGCCGACGGTGTCAACGCCGGGAGAAAGCCGCTCGTGGGGCAGCGTCTCCCAGGACGGGAACATCGCGACCGCATCGCCGAGGACGCCGCGTAGCTCGGCGCAAAGGTCATCGGCTTCCCGGCCGGTCGCCGTAACGACCAGCAACGGCCCCCCGCGGGCCAGCGCGCAGGCGACGAACAGTCGTGCGCTGGCCGGGCCGACCAATGCCAATTCCCCGGGTCGCTCGTTAGCGAAATCGATGAGTCGCTGCAGCGTGGGCGTGCGCAGCGCCAACTCGACAAGCCCCGCGATCGGGGTATCTGCGATTTCTGGCCCCCGTGCGGTCATGATGACCCCATTGTATGGGGGCCGACCGTCGTCAATTTCCGGCCGAGCGACGTCAAGGATCCGTTAGGGAAGTGGCATCCGCTTGATCTGCGCGGAGGCTGAAGTCATGACATCGACTTTGCCGGACATCCTGCCTTCCATAGGCCTTGCGGCTTCGCTGCGATTCCACCCGGCGATCTGGCCAATGACGGCGCACTCCGACGACGACGGACGACTCTGCGTCGGCGAGGTACCCCTGGCCGACATCGCCGACGAGTTCGGCACCCCTACCTACGTGATCGACGAGGCCGACTTCCGCAGCCGCGCCCGCAGCTATCGCGCGGCCCTAGGCGACACCGAGGTGCTCTACGCCGGCAAGTCCCTGCTGACCATCGCGGTGGCGCGCTGGGCGCACGAAGAAGGGCTCGGAATCGACGTCTGCTCGGCAGGCGAACTCGCCATCGCGATGGCAGGTGGCGTGGAAAAGGCCCGCATCGTCATGCACGGCAACGCGAAGTCGCAGGACGACATCCGAGCCGCGGTCCGATTCGGGGTCGGGCGCATCGTGCTGGATTCGACCATCGAGATCACCGACCTCGCCGGTCTGGCGGAGGGACGGCAGCGGGTGCTGATCCGAGTCACCCCTGACCTCGACATTCACGGTCATCGCGCGGTGACCACCGGGATCAGTGACCAGAAGTTCGGGTTCACCCTCGACGGCGGCCATGCCGCCGACGCCGTCGAGCGAGTGCTCTCGCACCCGAGCCTGCGGCTGATCGGATTGCACTGCCACCTCGGTTCGCAGGTCACTGACGCGGCGATCTACGGCGAGGCGATCCGCCGGATGATCGCCGCCATGGCCGATGTCCGGGCTCGGCACGGCGTCATCCTTACGGAGCTGAACATCGGTGGCGGCCATGGGGTTCCGTATTTGGCCGGCGACGCGGAGCTGAGCGTTGACGAGCTGGCCAGGGCGATCGCCGACGCCCTGGACACCGCGTGTGCCGCCGAACGATTCCCGCGCCCGACTGTCGTCGTCGAACCCGGCCGGGCCATCAGCGCGCGCGCCGGCGTCACCGTCTACCAGGTGCGCGGCGTCAAGACACAGCCGGGCGGACGCACTTTCGTAGCCGTCGACGGTGGGATGAGCGACAACCCGCGGGTATCGCTGTACGGGGCGAAATACACCGTCGCGCTTGCCAATCGCCATTCCCTCGCCGCTAGGCAACGGGTCACCGTCGCGGGCCGGCACTGCGAAGCGGGCGACGCGATCGCCCGCGACGTCGAGCTTCCCGCCGATGTGCATTCGGGCGACCTCCTTGCGGTGGCCTGCACCGGGGCCTATCACCACAGCATGGCGTCGAACTACAACATGGTCGGCCGGCCGCCGATCGTTGCGGTCAAGGACGGTCGGCCCCGCGAATTGGTCCGCCGCGAAACCACCGCGGACTTGCTGTCCCGCGATCGGGGCTAAGCCCGCTATTCGTTCTGCAGGTGCGGGTCGGCTTCCAGATGGGTCAGGCCGTTCCACATCAGGTTGACCAGGTGCGCGGCGACCACTTCTTTCTTGGGCTCCCGAGTGTCGAGCCACCACTGCGCGGTCATCGATACCGAACCCACCAGTGCCTGCGCGTACAGCGGGGCCAGGTCCGGATCCAGGCCGCGGCGGGCGAAGTCACCGGCCAGGATCGAGCTGACCTGGCTGACCGCGTCGTTGAGCAGGCTGGAGTAGGTGCCCGAACTGATCGAGGCCGGCGAGTCACGGATCATGATCCGGAAGCCGTCGGTGCGTTCCTCGACATAGGTCAGCAGCGCCAGCGCCACCGTTTCGACCCGAACCCGGGACCGGTTGTTGGTCAGCGACGACGTGATGCCGTCCAGCAGCGCTGACATCTCCCGGTCGACGACGACGGCGTACAGCCCTTCTTTGCCGCCGAAATGCTCGTAGACCACCGGTTTGGACACGTTGGCGCGAAGGGCGATCTCCTCGATCGAGGTTCCTTCGTAGCCCCGCTCGGCGAAGAGCGAGCGGGCGATGTCGATGAGTTGGTGGCGGCGCTCGCTACCGGTCATCCTGGTGCGGGGCGCCCGCGTTTCCTTGTCCGGCGCGGCCACGTCTAACAGGTTATCCCTCGCCCGCGGTCCGCGATCGGACCGGACGGTCGTCTAGAGTGAACGCGGTTCAATCGCTGGTCCAGCGATCCGTCGTGGTGTAATCGGCAGCACTTCTGATTTTGGTTCAGACAGTTCAGGTTCGAGTCCTGGCGACGGAGCTTTCTCACGTTCACGGCCTCACGTTCTAGCGATACGCGAGCGATCCTTAAGTCATTTTCGGTATGCTGCGGTTTTTAACGCAGCCGTTAGGCGCCCGTTTTGAGAGGACACAGACATGGGGGCGCTCGATGCGAAAGAACAAGAGCGAGGCTCTGACCCACCGCACTCGCCGATCATTGACGCGGTGGGCCCGACCATCGGCGACCGTTTGGAGCACCACGCTGCTGCGCGCCCAGACGACCGGGCGTTCGCGTTCCTCGACGATGGAAACGGCGCGGACACCCGCACGTGGGCAGAGCTGGCCGCCGGCGCACGGGCCATGGCCGCGTTCCTGAACGAGCTACCGCGCACCGATGAGCAGCCGCGCGCACTGCTGCTCATGCCCCAAAACTCGGTGTTTCTCGACGCGCTATTCGGCTGTTTGCGCGCCGGGGTGTGCGCGGTTCCCACGCACACGCCGATACCGTCGCGGCTGGCTCAGACATTGCCACGGCTGCGCGCGGTCGTCGCCGACGCCCGACCTGATGTCGTGCTCACCACCCGCGAGCTCCTGGCGGCGCGCGAGCTAGTCCCAGAGCTCGCTGAGATCCCTTGCGTCGCAATCGATGATCTCGACCTCACCGATGGAGCTGGCCACGAGTCGACGATCGCTCCCGAGGATCTCGCCATCCTCCAATACTCGTCGGGCTCATCCGGCGTACCGCGCGGCGTCATGGTGAGCCATGCGAACCTGATGGCCAACGAATTGATGATCGAGGAAGCGTTCGGACACAACGCCTCAACGGTCGCGCTGGGTTGGCTACCGTTCCAGCACGACATGGGCCTGATCGGCTACGTGTTGCAACCGGTTTACACCGGTTTCGAGTGCGTGATCATGACGCCTTTGCAGTTCCTCAAGCACCCGCTGCGCTGGTTGCAGGAGATCACGCGCTACCGCGCCAACACCAGTGGCGGGCCGAACTTCGCCTATGAGATGTGCGTCGCCGCCGTAGAACGCCACGGCCAGAAGAGCCTCGAAGGCCTGGATCTGTCGAGTTGGAACCTCGCATTCGCCGGGGCCGAACCGGTGCGCGCGGCCACCCTTGATCGTTTCGAGAAGACGTTCGCCGGCGTGGGTTTTCGTCGCGAGGCGTTTTATCCCTGTTACGGTCTCGCCGAGGCGACGCTCATCGTGTCAGGCGGACAGCACGGCGAGTCGCCAGCCGTGTGGCGCGACCCGAGCGGCCTCAACCGGGTGAGTTGTGGTCATGCCCGAACCGGCCTCGAGGTCGCGATCGTCGACGTGGTGAGCGAGACCCGCTGTGACGACGGCGTCGAAGGCGAGATCTGGGTCAGCGGCACCAGCGTCGCGCTCGGCTACTTCGGCCGCGAGCAGGCATCCCGGGACACCTTCGCTGCCACGCTCGACGGCAAGACATGGCTACGCACCGGCGATCTCGGCTGCGTTGCCGACGGTGAGATGTACGTCACCGGCCGCGCCAAAGACACCGTGGTCAAAAACGGTGTCAACTATGCCGCCGAGGACATCGAGCACACCGTCCAGCAGCTCCGTCTTGCGTCGTTGAGTTCCAGCGCTTGCGCGGTTTTCGGATTCGACGACGGCAACTTGGAGAAGCTCGTCATCGTTACCGAGATCGCTCGCGACGCAGTCGCCGAATGGAGCGAGCAGGCCGATCAGATCGTCGGCGCAGTTGCCGAGGCGCATGGAACACCGGCCGACGTTGTGATGTTCGTCGAGCGGGGCAGCATCCCGCGGACGACCAGCGGCAAGATCAGGCGCAGCGAATGCCGGGCGCTGTACGCTCACGGCGAGCTCCCCGAGATACATCGGTACCTGATCGGGGAGCCCGCATGACACGCGGATATGCGCTCGCGGTGTTCGCGGTCACTGGTCCGGCACTCGCCTTTATCGCAGCAGTGGTGTTGTGGCTCAACGGAATTGGTCCGTCGCCGACGGACCTCATCGTCTTTGGGGTCGGCACGGTGGCGACGACGGCGGGCGTCGAGCTCGGTTTCCATCGCTACTTCGCCCACCGGGCGTTCAGCGCTGCGCCGGCGCTGATTTGGGTGCTCGGTGCGCTGGGCTCGAGCGCGTTCCTCGGCCCGGTGCTGTGGTGGGTTGCCACACATCGCCGCCATCACGCATCCACCGACCGCGAGGGTGACCCGCATTCACCGCACTGGCCGGTCGCCGGCCTGCCCGGAGTTGTGCACGCCCACGTCGGGTGGCTATTCCGTCCCGAACACACCGCGATGACAATCTCCGCGCGTGACGTGAAGGATTTGTGGCAGAGCCCGCGCACCATCGCTTTGCATCGCAGCTATCTGTGGTGGGGCCTGCTCGGTCTCGCGATACCGACCGTGATCGGTTTGGTCGCCGGCGGGCCGCGCGGCGCGCTCACGGGTTTCTTGTGGGGCGGCATGACTCGCGTGTTCGTGGTGAGCCATCTCACCTGGGCGGTCAACTCCTTCGGCCACCTGTTCGGTGGCCAGGCGCGATTGCCGCACTCGGGACAGGCACGCAACAACATATGGCTCGCGCTGCCCTCCCTCGGCGGCGGCAATCATGGCAACCACCACGACGCGCCGCGCGCGTACACCACCCGGGTGCGCTGGTGGCAATTCGATTTCGGTGGCACGTTGTTACGCGGATTGTCGCTGTGCGGCCTGGCCAGTGACCTGAAGGCGCCCGACCTTACCGACGCGGAGTAACGGATGAGCGAGATGTATTTGGGCGCCGGCTCGGGCGCGATTCGCCACCACTACGACGTCGGCAACGACTTCTGGCAGGTCTGGCTGGATCCCACGATGAGCTACTCCTGTGCAATGTGGGAGGACCCGGTTGACGACCTCGAGTCCGCGCAGCGTCGCAAACTCGACTTCCACACCGAACAGGCGCGTGCGGCCGGCGCGGCGCGAGTGCTCGACATCGGTTGCGGATGGGGCGCGCAGCTCATGCATCTGGTGGCCTCGCAAGGCGTTAAACACGCTGTGGGTCTTACACTTTCGGATGCGCAAGCAGAGTATCTGCGTGCGGTCGCACCAAGCCACGTCGAGGTCCTGGTCCGCAGCTGGAGTGATTACGAACCAACCGAGCCCTTCGATGCCATCATCTCGGTCGGCGCGTTCGAGCACTTCGCCCGTCAGGGCTTGTCGGCAGAAGAGCAGGTCGAGGCCTACCGGAGATTCTTTAGCGCGTGCCGCAATTGGCTCAAGCCGGGCGGCCGGCTGTCGCTGCAGACCATCGCCTACGGCGACATCCCGCGCGACCGGCCATTGCGCGATCGCTTCATCGTCGACGAGATATTCCCTGAGTCGGAGCTGCCGCGGCTTGCCGACATTGCCCGGGCCGCCGAGATGGAACTCGAGATCGAAAGGGTCAGGAACGATCGCGACGACTACGTCAAAACGTTGCGTGCATGGCTCGGGCGCATCAAGGAGCGACGAGACGACGCGATAACGGCGTCGTCGGAGGAGACGGTGGCGCGGTACGAGCGTTACCTGCGCATGTTCGCGTACTCGATGGAACTCGGCGCGTTCACGTTGTTGCGCTTGACCATGCGCCGAATCGATCTACCGGGGCGATGGTAGTGACAGCTACAGGAGGACGAGATAAAGAGCTACGAGGAGATCGAACAGATGCTGGCCGCGTACGTGGCGCAGCGGACCGGTAAACCGGCTGGCGAGATCGATCGCGAAAGGCGCTTCGATCGCCTCGGTCTCGATTCGGCGGACGCGGTCGCCTTGGTGGGCGAGCTGGAGGATTTTGTCGATCGCCCGCTCTCAGCCTATCTGCCTTACCAGCATCCGACGATCCATCAGCTCGCGCGCCGCGTGGCCGACGGCGACAGCTGACGTCATTTGGATGCGGCACGCCGCCGGGGCCGCGATCCGTTGCGCACGCGAGCCCATAGGTCGACGCGCTGACCGCTGGGCCGGACTTTTTCTCTTCTTCCCTGTAGGTCGACGCGCTGCGCGCTGGGCCGGACTTTTTCTCTTCTTTTACCGATGCCCGAACGCATACTGAGCCGTTTTCCTCAGATTCGCAATCCGCTGAGCGGAAATACTCGCGAGTAGCACATATTGCGCTTTTATTCGATTAACGAAACGCCGATTTCCGGCAGGCAAAAAGCGCGCGTGGACGCGAGCGTCTCAGGTTGGTTTCGCCATTGCCACCAGCCCTTTCGTGACACGACGCGAGTGTTCTTAGGCTGCTTCCGAGTTGGAAGCAAATGCCAAAAACTGCGTTATACTCATCATTCAGAAGCGGGAATAAAGGTTAATAAATACAGCCGATCCGATTCGATGTGCATTTAAATACACGCAAAGCAGCACTGGAGTTCAGTTGAATGCGTGAATTCATACGAAGTGGCGCTGTATCGCCCCACTCCATGACTGCCGGTAGGTTCCGGCTGGGTGGACGACTCAGCTGGCGTGATCCCGACATCGAGGCGACCCTGGTTCTTTCGCAGCCTGACGTCGATCCCGACTTGTGGGACGAGTTCGCACGCGGCGCCGAGCACAGCTATCGCAAGCACGGTGTGGAGTGCGCCCTTGACGTGGATACGCTACGCAGCGGGTGCGACACCTTCATGTTCTGCGCGGCGATCGGCGACGACGGACGGATGTTGGCAGGGTTGCGAGCCAAAGGTCCGCTGCGCTCGGCGGACGAGTCGCATGCCGTCATCGAATGGGAAGGCCAGCCCGGCCAGAAGATGGTCCGCGACATGATCACCGACCGCATCCCCTTCGGCGTGCTCGAGATGAAGTCGGGCTGGGTGATCGATGACTTGGACGCGAATCGCTCACTGACCACCGCGCTGGCCCGCAGCGGTTTCTACATGGCATCGCTCACCGGTTTCCAGTTCTTCATGGCCACCGCTGCCGCGTTCGTGATCAACCGCTGGAAGTCGTCGGGTGGTTTAGTGGCACCCATCCCCGCGACGCCATACCCCGACGAGCGCTATCAAACCAAGATGATCTGGTGGGACAGCCGCGACTTCATCAATCACGCCGAGCCAGGGCAGGTCGCGAAGATCCTCACCGAGAACGAGCTTCTAACGCGTGAGATCCACCGTCGAGGTGATCTTGCGTCGACCTGGCAAGAAGTCGTCTAGGCGCTAGAAGTCGACTGGGATGAAGCGTTGGGCGAACAGCGCGCCCATCGCGCTTCTATCGAGCGGGCGCGACAGCAGAAAGCCCTGCGCCCGATAGCAGCCCAGGTCCAACAGCGCCCTGGCTGCAGCAGCGGTCTCGACGCCTTCGGCGATAACGTCGAGGCCGAAGGCGTCGGCCAACGCCACAACCTGTTTCAAGATCGCCAGGTCAGAGTAGGCCGCATCCGTCCCGAGGTCTCGGACGAATTCCTTGTCAATTTTGAGCGCGTCGACCGGAAGTGACTTTAGGTACGTCAACGCGCTGTAGCCGGTGCCGAAGTCGTCGATCGCCACCTGCACGCCGATCTCCTTCAAGCCCGCCAGCGTTTTGTGGGTGGTGTCGATGTCTTTGACGACGACGTGCTCGGTGATCTCCAGACAAACGGTGCGGGCGTCGAGAACGAACTCGTCGAGCGTCGCGGCGACGAGGCCGACAAAGCCGTCTGTGACCAGTTGCGCGGGTGAAACGTTGATGCGCAACACCGCATCGCCCGCCAGCCCACGGTTGCGCCAGTCACTGAATTGCGCACAGGCTGAGCGCATTATGAGCCGGCCGAGCTTTCCCGCCAAGTTGATGGACTCGACCACTCCCATGAACGAGTCGGGCATCAGCAGACCTCGAGTGGGATGTCGCCAACGGATCAGCGCCTCGGTCCCGAGGATCTCGCCGGTGCGCATGTCGAATTCCGGAAGGTAGTGCAGTACCAACGCGCCGTTATCGCTGTCGATGATGCCTTCGAGGTGCAACTCGATATCGTTTCGGATGGCGTACTTCTCGGCCATCTCCGGGTTGAAGGCTACAACCGCATTTCCGCCGAAGCTTTTGGCCGAAACGACAGCCTGATCGGCTCGACGCAATATATCCGAGGAAGTGTCCCGGCCGGGTTCGCCCACGCCAACACCGATACTCACTGTGCGGGTGATGGTCTCGCCGTCGACCTCCACCTGCTGGTGAACGCGCTGCTGCAGCTGTCGGGCCAATGCCTCAGCCGCGTCGGCGCCCAGGGGCTCGTTTGGCACGACGACGAACTCGTCACCGCCGAACCTGGCGATGATCGAGGAATCGTCAGCGGCGTCGCGCAAGAGCTGCGCGAAGACTTCGATGAACCGGTCACCGGCTTTGTGGCCGAGGTGATCATTGACCGCCTTGAGGCGGTCCAGATTGACATACACCAGCGCGACTGGACCGGGCCGGCCCGCGGCAAGCCGTTCGTCGAGACGCGCGATCAGCGCCCTGCGGTTCAGCAGCCCGGTGAGGTCGTCATGCTCGGCCAGGTACTGAAGTCGCTCTTCGGCCTGGATGCGCGCTTGCACCTGCGCGAACAACGTAGCGATCGCCTGGAGCGCGTTCAGTTCCTCCGGCAGCCATTCGCGGTCACCGATCTTGACGAAGCCCAGCGTGCCTGTTGTGACACTCCCGGAGAGCAGCGGCACGCATGCGATGGTGCTGTTGGGAATACCGGTGCCCGCCTCGATATTGCGCTGATATTCCTGGTTCGCAGGGCCGGGCCGGAGGACGTCGGGCACTTTGAGATTTTCGGCCTGCGCGAAGACCGGGTCGGCGTCAGCGAAATACACCACTCCGATCGGATCGGGAACGGGAACGAAAGGTCGCGGCGGCCACAGCGCGACGAGCACCGTTGCGTGGATCGTGTGATCGTTGTGACGCAGGAAACCGAAGTCCACGCCGAATTGGCTTACCGTATCGGCGACTACTTGCTCGCTGATCGCGGCGTGGTCGGCCGAGGTGGCCGCCATCAAATTGGCGGCCACCTCGGTCACCAGATCGTCTAGCCCGCCGGACATGTCAAATACGGTAGCCCTTCAAAGCGGATATTGTATATTGACGCGGCCAAAATCCCGCAGGCTGCGAACCGAAGCCGGTTCGCTGACGGCAACTCTCAACACCAGAGCGATAGCAGCGTCGCTCACCAAACCGACCAGTTGGCCAAACTCTTCTTGTAGGCTGGCCAGCTCGTCTCCGAACGTCGTTGATACTCCGGCAAGATCGTCGCGACCACGGGCATACAAGAAGATTGGCGACATCGGCTGGACCGCCAACCCACGTTGCTCCGCGATGATCCACACGGCCTCAGCGGCCGCGCCGCCGTGCGCATAGTCGGCGAGCGATCCGCTGGGTACCGAAATCACTGCTAGCGCAGAGCTTGCCGCCACCTGCCGGCGAGTGCCCTCCCCCAACGCCGAACCCGCGTTCCACCGAGCAAGATTGGCCATGACTTCCGGACGCCGCAAGATGTCCACCACGGCGAGCTCGCCGGGTTCGAATTCCAGGCTGCGGATATCGATCCCGGTGTCGGGAAGCGGATCGCCGGGCCAGCGCAGTTCCGCGATCATCTCGGCGTGCAGTTTCGGCGTCAGATAACGGGCACGATCGGAAGCGGCAAGAATTGTTGCTGCTCTGCCGATTTCGTCTGATTCAGTGATTAGATGCAGCCGCGCGCCCTCCAGTTCCGCGCCGGAATGCAGCAGTTGGACGGTGTCAGCGGGTAGCGGATGGGGTGTTCCCAAGCGGCGGTTGGCTTCCCGCGCCAGCATGACCTCATACAGTCCGGCGAGGTTCGGGTCGGTGCCGTCGCGAAATTGCAGCGTGGCCTGTAGCGGCACCCCGTTGATGTCTTCGGCGAAGCTCACCGGCCCGAGCACCTGGTGAGCCGCCGCCGCGACCTTGGCATTGAACACCGCCGCCCCGAGCGCCACGGCGCTGGCCCGGTATCCGACGTCAAGCGTCGAAGTGTGTTCCGGGGCAAGCCGGATGGCGATGGCGTCGGCGCCGGCTTCGATCTGCCAGGGTTGCGCGTTGGAGGCGGACGGCGCCCGGATCGCCGCGGCGGCAACGATTCCGACGACGCCCGGCCACACCGGATCTGAATACGCGGCCGGCGGTGGTGCGTGGTCCTCCGGCGGCACCGGCTCGTCGAGCCGATCGAGCACACCGCCGATGTCGAGGCGGGCCCGGCCCGACGGCAGGTGTTCGCCCAGTCCGATTCTGCGTACCGCTTCAGCGATCACGGTTGCTCCCAGCACGACGTCGCCGGACACCTGCGGCCAGGTCGACAGTGTGCGGTCGATCTCCACCACAGACGCAACGAGGCGGGCGGACAAATGCTCGGCCTCGAGCAGGCGCACCAGGTACGGCACCTTTTGCCCGCTCGTCATCCGCGCCAGCGACGCGGGATCCACATCGCCCAGCAGGCCGTGCAGGATCGGCCGCTGCGGCTCGAGGTCGAACCGTTCCACGTCGACCAGGCCGCGATCGCTGGTCGCCATCAACACCGGAATCCCCCGCGCCCGCGCCCGCTCTCGCACGATCGCCTTCATGTCGAGCGAATCGCATTCTTCGACAACGATATTCAGTCCATCGAGAAATTGCTCGACGGTATCCAACGTCAAACCCGCGTCCATAATCTCAACGGGCAGATAAGGATCGAGCTCGGCGATTCTGCGGGCGGCCACCACAGCTTTGTTCAGGCCGATGTCGAATACGGTCGCCGGCACACGGTTCAGGTTGGAAAGCTCAAGGTGATCGAAATCCGCCAGCCGAAGCTCGCCGCACATTCCCTGCGCCGCGAGTGTGTGCGCGATGACATGTCCAGCGCTCAACCCGGCAACACCGATACGCAGTTCACCCAGTCGCGACTGCTCGTCCGCGGTGATCACATTTCGGTTGCGGTCCAGCCGCACCGCCCGAAACCCCAGCGGGCCGAGCACCGCCACAACCGTCCGCCGCCAGGGGTAATACGCCCACCGGCAGGGCTCGGCGGCAAGATCGGGATCCGGTGCTGGCAGCAGCCCCCGCAACTCTGCGAGTTGGGTGTCGCGGTGGTCGACGAACTCGATGACCGGATCGGCACGCAACCGGTCCAACGTGGCCTTGTCGGCGGTGTCCTCGGAGTCGAGTACCAATGCCTTGCATGCTGCGATGGTCACTCCTCATGGTCGCGCGCCGGCCGATATCCGCGAGGATAGTGCCGCAATCCGGGCGTTACATCGGCGTCTTCCTTCGTAGCCCGCAGTATGTATTATTCAGTCTCTGAAGCATTTGCAGCATCGATTGCGCCATTCGCCAGTGCTCTATAGCATTCCGCGTGGACCGTCCGGAATTGCGTACATCGTGTCCAGATCGGAGGACACCGTGCCGGGCAATCTGGTGCTCATTTCCTCCATCGCGAATCAACTGTTGAAAGCGACCGCGGCGACCGCTACTCAGGCCAGCGAGCAGGCCCTGGCCCGGCTAGTTGAGCACTTCGATCTGCACTACACCTTTCTGCGCTACAGCGACCACGAGATCCACGCCTCGGTGCTGGCCGCGGAATGGCCGCCGCGCACCGATGTAGCCGATCCGGATCCGTTCGCTGTCATCCCGTTCACCAGTGACCACCCCGCCCTGGCACTCTGCGACAACGGCAAAGAACTGGTGAAGGTTCACCGCAGTTACGACGACGCCGTATCTCAACACCCGCTCATCGGGGCTTGGCGCACTGGAATCCCGATGGTGGCCGCCGCCCCACTGATCTCCGGCACGATGACCTGCGGCGTGCTTGGGTTCGTCAAGTACCGCGGCCGACGGTGGAAGCCCGAGGCGATCCATACCCTCACAACGATCGCCTCGCTGTTCGCTCAGTTCCGGGCCCGCATCTTGGCCGAAGAGCGGCTTCGGCATCTCGTCGAGCATGACGATCTGACCGGTCTGAACAACCGTCGAGTGCTGCAAGCCCACCTGTCCGATCGGCTCGCCGTCCGGCAGCCCGGCCCGGTCGCCCTCCTCTACATCGACCTCGACCGTCTCAAGGCGATCAACGACTCTCTCGGCCACGCCGCCGGGGACTGGTACATCCAGACTTTCGCCGATCGCCTCAGTGCCTGCGCCGGAAGCCAGAGCATGGTCGCCCGAATCGGTGGCGACGAGTTCGTCGTCATTCCGGATCAGCCGATGACCACGCATGCCGCGGAGATCTTCGCCGACCGGATCCGCAAGACAGTGCACGATCGCCTGATCATCGACGGCCAGACCATCAACCGGACCGTGAGCATCGGTGTCGCGGCCGGCACGCCGGGTCGCGACCAGGGCACCGATGTGCTCCGCCGCGCCGACGAAGCTGTCCTGGCAGCCAAACGCGCGGGCGGCAACCACGTCACGGTGGCAAGCGACAACTCGTTGAAACAGCGTTTCCGCAGCGATATCGAAGGGCACCTGAAGGGTGACATCGACAGCGACGCGCTGCTGCTCGATTACCTGCCCGAGGTCGACCTGTGGACGGGCGCCATCGTGGCCGCCGAGGCGCTGGTGCGTTGGCGGCACCCGGATCGGGGTGTGCTGCTACCGGCTTCGTTCATCGGGGTGGCCGAGTCGATGAATCTCGTGAGCGATTTGGATCGGTGGGTGCTTCGCACCGCGTGCGCGGAGTTCAGCGGCTGGCGTTCGCGCGGCGTGGGTCGAGACGCGTCGTTGCGGGTCAACGTGTCTCCTCTGCAACTGAGCATGCCCGGCTTCGTCCGGATGGTTGGCGAAACCATCGCGGAGTTCGGCATGGACGACGGTTCGTTGTGCCTCGAGATCACCGAACGCGCAGTGGTCCACGACATCGACAACACCGCGCGCACGCTGGCGGAGCTCAAAGACGTTGGCGCGCAAACCTCCATCGACGACTTTGGTACCGGTTACGCCGTCTTGTCGCATTTGAAGTCACTTCCGGTCGACACGCTCAAGATCGACCCACGCTTCGTCCGCAATCTGGGCGACAACGCCAACGATCTGGCGATTGTCCGGGCGATCATCGGACTAGCCGACGCGTTCAACCTGCAGTTGGTCGCCGACGGTGTCGAAACCCCGACCGCCGCCCTGGCGTTGATGGAGCATGGCTGCCGCCGCGCGCAGGGGTACTTGCTCTCACGACCCATCGCGGGCGACGCGATGGAGGCCTTGTTGTCCTCGCGCTGGATGCCGATGCCGTTCCTCGCCAACAGCGAGGCACTGGAGAAGGCAGTCATCTAACGCCCACGCTGGTGCGCAGGACGGTCGGCAGTGGCGGTGATCTGAGTCGTGCGCACGACGTCTTGTCCACACTTCACCTGTCCCGAGCGATGCCCCGCGCGAGTGCCCGCTTCAACTTCGGCCGACGCCTAACTAGCTTCTTGACGGGCCGGCTCACTTCCGGCAAAACATACTGGAAGTCCGGAATATCGGTATAATCATTCCATCTCGACCGATATCTACCCTACCTGATACCGAATCTCACCTGACAGACGCCGAATTTAGGCGATCAGAGCTGTGCTTCATGCCCGCGGGAGGCTACCGTGCCGCGCAATTTGGTCGCCGCTGTCGCGGAAAGATTGATGGACGCGACGGCATCCAGCGCCGCCCAAGCGAGCGAGCAGGTGCTGGCTCAGCTCGTCGAGCACTTCAGTGCGGACGCCAGCTTCCTGCGCTACGACGACCAGGGCCGCCGGGCCTTGGTTTTAGCCGCCGAGTGGCCACCGCGATCCGATGTTGCAGACCCTGACCCGCTCGCAGTCATCCAGTTCGCTGATGCCGACCCAGTATTGGCGGTGTGTGAACAGCGCAAAAAACCACTGGTGATCGCGCCCAATCAAACGAAGGGCGCCTACCAACAATGGATCACCAAAACCCGCCATCCTGCGCCATCCTCGTTGGTCCTGCTGCCACTGGTCTCGGGAGAACTGACCACCGGAGCGATCGGTCTCGTCAAATTCGGTCGTAAGAAGTGGAGACCGCAAGCGATCAACGCCCTCGAGGCGGTCGCCTCACTGTTTGCGCAGTTCCAAGCCCGCATTGCCTCCGAAGAGCGGCTCCAATACCTGGTCGACCATGACGATTTGACCGCTCTGCATAATCGCCGCGCTCTTATTGCATACCTCTCCGGAAGACTCGAAGCAGGGCGGCCCGGACCCGTGTCAGTCTTGTATCTCGACCTCGACCGGCTGAAGTCGATCAACGATTGCTGGGGTCATGCCGCCGGCGACCGGTTCATCCAGATCTTTGCCGAGCGGCTGAGGGTGACGGCGGGGAAGAGCATGACTGCCCGAATCGGTGGAGACGAGTTCGTCGTCGTTCCGGATCGGGCCATGTCGCTCAAAACTGCAGAAGCATTTGCTCAGCAGCTCAGGACGAAGCTGTGTCCTCCCATCGCGATTGGCGACGATTCGATCATCCCCGCTGTCAGCATTGGGGTGGCGGCGGGCATCCCCGGACGTGGTGACGCTGCTAATTTGCTCGGCCGTGCCGACGAAGCCGTGCTGGCCGCCAAACACGCGGGCGGCGACCAGGTCGCGGCGACCACCGGCCAGATGCTGCTCAAGCATGAGCTGCGCAAAGATATCGAACTGCGGCTACGGGATGACATCGACAGTGAAGCACTTCTGCTGCGCTATCTGCCCGAAGTCGACTTGTGGAGCGGCGCGATTCTGGCCGCTGAGGCGCTGGTCCGTTGGCAACACCCTGACCGAGGATTGCTGCTGCCGGGTGCATTCATCGGCGTCGTGGAATCGAGCAACCTGGCGGTAGAACTGGGCCGATGGGTTATGCGCAGCGCCTGTGCCGATCTCAGTCGATGGCGATCGCGCGGCGTGGGATCCAATGCCATGTTGCGCATCAATGTCTCGCCTCTTCAGCTGGCCGGCCGAGGTTTCGTCCAATCTGTGGCAGAGACCATCGAGGAATTCGGCATTGACGCTGGTTCGCTGTGCCTCGAGATCACCGAGCGCGCAGTAGTTCACGACATTGAGAGCACTCTGCGAACCTTGGCGGAGTTGAAAGAGGTCGGGGTCCAGATCGCCATCGACGACTTCGGTACCGGTTACGCCGTCCTGTCGCACTTGAAGTCCCTCCCCGTCGATGCGCTCAAGATCGACGCCGCCTTTGTGCGTGACCTCGGCTCCAATGCCAACGATCTGGCGATTATCCGCGCGATCATTGGGCTGGCTGAAGCATTCAGTCTGCAACTGGTGGCAGAGGGTGTCGAAACTGTTTCCGCGGCAAAGACTTTGATGCAGCATGGGTGCCACCGGGCGCAGGGATTCTTATTCTCCCGGCCGATCCCAAGTCGCGCCATGGAGGAGCTGCTGTCCGCGGGGTCAATGTCCATGCCGTTCTTGGCGAACAGGGATGCCTTGGCGGAGGCGGTTACCTAACGCGTGTTTCGGTGTACCCGCCCCGGGGGCTTAGCAGTAGATGCCCCGGTCGGTACGCGGTCGGCTCCCCGGGTACATCCCGTAGCTTATGCATGCTTTATACGTCAACCAGAGACTTATAGTCCTGTAGATGCTTTGCTTTAAGCCCGCACGTATGTATTCTACCGGTCTAGGATACCTGGAGAACTTGTCATGCGAAGTGATTCGGCGACCGCGGTAAAGACCGCCGTCATCCGCACAATGAGGCCCCGAGCCCGTGACGCCCCACGCCGAGGCCTGGCAGGCGGTGGTGTGGCACCTGATTGTCTCCCACCTCGTTCGCGGGCTAGGTCCGGGTTCGCGCTCCGAGCGGGATCCAAGGTCGCTTGAGCGGGTGTTCGCCGGGTGGATGGAAATACGATCTTTGACTTGGCTTCTATAGGGAAGGGGAAATGATGACCAACGCGGAGGACACGCCGCGGGGGCCTAAGAGGGACGTCATCCTCTATGAGCTTAATGAGGTCCCGTGGCGTGTAGTCGACTATTACATCGAGCGACGACCCGACTCCCACATGGCCGCGCTGCTAAGTGGGGGCCAGTCCTTGACGACACATCACGACGATTCAGCACACCTGAGTCCGTGGCGGACATGGCCCACGTTGCACATGTCGACTTATGACCACAACTCATTCGACCTGGGTCAAGACCCCGCCACATTTTGTGGCGACCCAATCTGGGACGTCGCGGATCGAGCGGGTCTGAGCGTGGGAATCTTTGGCCCTATGCAGAGCTGGCCAGCACGACAGTTCCGTAGTGGTGGTTTCTATATTCCTGACACCTTCAGTCAAGACAGCAAGACCTATCCTGCGTCGCTGCAGAAATTTCAACAATTCAACCTTGCGATGACCGTCGAGCTGGGTTTCTCCTCGGACGCCCCGCTTAAACCAAAGGCATTACTCGCGGAGGGATTTGACATCGGTCGGCGCGGCCTTACACCTGGATCTGCCTATACTATCGCCGCCCACCTGGCCACCGAGAAGCGCGATAGCCGCTACAAGGCCCGGCGACCAACGCTCCAGGCGCTGCTCGCCTTCGACCTGTATTGGCGTCTGCATCGCAAGCATCGGCCTCGTCTCAGCATCTTCTTCACCAACCACGTAGCCGCCATGATGCACCGCTATTGGGGCGACGCCATGCCGGACTACACGGACTTCTACGATTACACCACCGATGAGGTGTTCGGCGGTTTCATCATGACTGCGATGGATTACACCGATCGGCAGTTGGGTCGCATTCGGAAGTATCTCGCCGCCAACCCCCAGTCGCTGTTGGTGGTTGCGGCGAGCATGGGCCAGGGCCCGATACCGACGGGACCATTCAGTGATCGAGACCTGTTCGTCCTCGAGAATCCCGCACAGCTCCTATCCCAACTCGGTTTGCAATCCGCTGAATTAGGCCTGGCGATGTACCCGGGCATTTCACTTGTCTTCGCTGATGAGGCGGCAGCGCGAGAGGCGATCACCCCGCTGGAGTCGGTAAGGACCGAGGGCGGCCAGCAGCTGTTCGGATCCCCCGCGAATCCCTGCAGGCGGGAGGGCAACAGCGCGACCTTTTATATCAGCCTCGATGCGGCATCTGGTCAACACACCCGATTGCGTTATAGGCCGCTGGGGGCTGATAGCGAAGTGATCGGGACGCCAGCCGAACTCGGTCTGGTTGCTCGCCAAAGACTTGGCGGAGGTAACACCGCCTACCACATCCCAGAAGGCATCATGCTGGCCTACGGCGCTGGTATCTCGCCAGATCCGTCGCGCAAGAAGGTCGATGTCCTCGACGTTAGTCCGTCGCTACTGGTCAATGTCCTCAACGTCCAACCGGCACCGACGATGCGTGGTATCCCAAGCCTATTCGCGCGTGCTGAGGTCTGAAGCGAATTGAGCCTCCCGACCTGTTCTTCGACCGGTACCCCTGCAAGGGGCGCTGGCTTTGTCGCGATTTTGACAACGGTCGACCAAGTGCTATCGAGTGCCAGCAATGCGCTGATGACTTTCGTATTGGCGCAGGTGTCGTCGGCAGGACAATTTGGGATCATCGGGCTGCTGATCACCATCGCGGCTGGCTGCATGGTATTCAACAGGGGGGCGCTGGGAACACCGCTGCTGCTGACCAGCAACCTGAATAAAGGACAAATAGTTGCAGAGTCAGACTATGCCGTCGCGTGGTCGCTGTATAACGGTGTTCTCGGCGGAGTTCTGATTCTTGCCACGGGCGCAGTCTTTCATCACCCCTGGATAGGGCTTGCCTTCGCCATCGGTTTACCCGCCATCCTGGCACAGGATGTCTTGCGTCTGACCGCGATAGCGCTGGGCAGGCCGAGCTTGGCTGTGGTGGCCGACGCGCTATGGGTCGCGCCGATGCTCGGCATTTTTGTTGTCAATCTCTTCGGTGTTCGTGAACCGGCTGAATTTTCGATTTATCTGTGGGGGTTGAGCGCGCTCGTTTCTGCCGCCATATTGGCATTCAAGTTGAGAGTTGCGCCACACCACTCCGGGATCCTCGATTGGTGGCGGACCGACTGGCCGACGAGGGTCCGCTTCGGAAGCTTTGCTTCCATCGGTCAAATCGGTTACGTCTTAATGACAATTGCAGTGATGATGACTGCCGGCAGCATTGCCGCGGCGGGAATCCGAGGAGCGCTGACGCTGTTCGGCCCCATTGCGATGTTGTTATCGGCGATGCCGGTGGTGTTCATACCGCATGCGGCGCGCACCGGCAACTCTCTCGGCGACCAGTGGCGCCTGCTGAGCAGGATATCGTTGGCGACTGCTGTGCTAACCCTGGTTGCGGCCGGCTGCCTGATGGCTGTACCGGCGAGGGTGGGGGCGGCGTTGCTCGGTGCTAGCTGGCAAGAGACGCTTTCGGTGATTCCCTATATCGGTGTTGCGTGTGCGGCAATGTGCTGGGCGTTAGGTTTCTTCACCTTTTTCCAAGCTCAAGGTGCGAGCAGGACGGTCTTCTACTTCAACATGCTGCTCGTTGGTCTGCAGGTGGCGACGTGCTTCGCTGCAGGATCGGTCTTCCACAGCGCAATCGCAATTGCCATTTGGCTCGCGTTTTGTACCTCCGTGATTGTGCTGGCCGGGGTGCTGTGGGTGCACCGTTCAATCCACGGCGTCGCCGAGCCTTCTCGCCCATCGAAAATGAACGTTTGATTGGAGCCGCTATGTTACATGTGCCCGATGGTGTTCGAACTTTTCGCCGCGACGTTCGCACATATGGCCTGAAGTGGTGGTCGCGTTGAGTTTTTCTGCACCAAGTCGTAGGGCCTCTCATGAATGCCTATCTACGCCCCTAGCAAGCCCGCGGATCTTGTGCGGCTCGGCACCGACCTCTGCGGCTGGCGGCTTCCCGAGTTCATCCTCCGACCGGGAGCGGTCGCGTTCTGCGTCGGCGCAGGGGAGGACATCTCGTTTGACCTGGCGCTGCGCGATCGGGAAATGCGTGTGGTGACGATTGATCCGACGCCGGTGTCCTATGTGGAGGCTGTGGGACCACAGAGTGATCGCTTTGCTTTCGTGCCCGTTGTATGTCTTGTACGTTGAAACCTGGCATAAAGGCGGTCGTACGAATGTCGGCAGCACGCGGCATAAAGCTCACGGCGACCGTTCGCCGTTGTGGCACAGCAAGGAGTGAAACGGCCACCATGGGATGCCGGAAATGTGGCGGCGAGCGCGCGAAGACGGGGGTGGCAATCGGGTGAAGCGAGCGCTTATCACTGGGATTACCGGACAAGACGGGTCCTATCTCGCCGAATTGCTGCTGAGCAAGGGATACGAAGTCCACGGGCTCATCCGTCGAGCCTCGACATTCAACACGTCGCGGATCGATCACCTCTACGTTGATCCGCACGAGGTCGGAGCCCGATTGTTCTTGCACTACGGCGATCTCACCGACGGTGCGCGCTTGGTCACTCTGCTGAGCACCATCGAACCCGACGAGGTGTATAACCTAGCGGCGCAGTCGCATGTGCGCGTCAGCTTCGACGAACCGGTGCACACCGGTGACACGACGGGCACGGGATCGATCCGGTTGCTGGAAGCCGTTCGCGTTTCCCGGGTGCAGTGCCGCTTTTATCAGGCGTCATCATCGGAGATGTTCGGCGCGACCCCGCCGCCGCAGAACGAGGACACACCGTTCTATCCGCGCTCACCATATGGCGCAGCGAAGGTGTACTCGTACTGGGTGACACGCAACTATCGAGAAGCGTACGGATTGTTCGCGGTGAACGGCATCTTATTCAATCACGAATCACCCCGGCGTGGTGAGACTTTCGTGACCCGCAAGATAACGCGGGCGGTGGCACGTATCAAGGCCGGCGTCCAGGCCAACCTGTACATGGGGAATCTGGATGCGGTGCGCGACTGGGGGTATGCACCCGAGTACGTCGAAGGAATGTGGCGGACGCTGCAAGCTCCCGAACCCACGGACTTCGTTCTCGCGACGGGGCGCGGTTTCACCGTACGCGAGTTCGCCCAAACCGCATTCGAACACGTCGGACTTGACTGGCAAGAGTATGTCAAGTTCGACGAACGTTATCTGCGGCCAACGGAGGTGGACGCGCTGATCGGTGACGCGACCAAAGCGGCCCAAATGCTCGGGTGGAAGCCTTCGGTGCACACCGCCGAGCTGGCCCGAATCATGATGGACGCGGACGTCGCCGCACTGGAGTGTGAGGGCAAGCCGTGGATCGACAAGCCGAATCTCGCCGGTCAGCCATGAGCACATCGTTTGGCGCGCTTGACCGCTCGGCTTCGGTGTACATCGCCGGGCACCGCGGGTTGGTGGGGTCCGCGCTCCTTCGCAGGTTCCAGGCAGAAGGATTCACCAATCTCCTTGTGCGACAAAGATCAGAACTCGACCTGACGGATCGGGCCGCCACGTTTGACTTCGTTCGCGGAGCACAGCCCGAAGTCGTCATCGATGCCGCCGCCCGAGTCGGTGGAATTCTGGCAAACAGCACCTCACCCGCCGATTTCTTGTCCGAGAACCTGCAGATCCAGGTCAACCTGCTCGACGCTGCCACGGCCGCCCGGGTACCGCGACTACTGTTTCTCGGGTCCTCCTGCATTTACCCGAAGTTCGCCCCCCAGCCGATTCCCGAGAGCGCCCTGCTCACCGGACCGCTGGAGCCGACGAACGACGCATATGCGATCGCCAAGATCGCCGGCATCCTTCAAGTACAGGCGGTCAGGCGTCAATACGGTCTGTCGTGGATCTCTGCGATGCCGACCAACCTGTACGGACCGGATGACAACTTCTCTGCAACCGGATCACACCTGCTACCCGCACTCATCCGCCGCTACGACGAGGCCAAAGCCAGTGGGGCACCGGAAGTGACGAACTGGGGCACCGGAACACCGCGGCGCGAGTTGCTGCACGTCGACGACTTGGCGAGCGCGTCGTTTTTCCTGTTGGAGCATTACGACGGGCCGGATCACATCAACGTCGGTACCGGGATCGACCACAGCATCGAGGAAATCGCCCAGATGGTGGCCGCAGCGGTGGGCTACAACGGCAAAACTCATTGGGATACGAGTAAACCGGACGGCACGCCGCGAAAACTTCTGAACATCTCCGCCTTACGCCAGGCGGGATGGCAGCCCGCAATTTCACTGCTCGAGGGCATTGAAACAACAGTGGCCTGGTACCGAGCAAACGCCGGCGCGGCACGGAAATGAGTGCAGCCGGCCCGGCAGTCCCGATCGGTGACGCACTGCTGGCGCGCGAAAAATGCTGCGATACAAAACTATTGAGGCGGAAGTTGTTCGGCAGTCCGGGCGTATCTATCCCGGCGCTCCACGGCTGGAGTGTCGGGTAAGTGCGGATCTGCGTCGTCAGTATCAACTATGAGCCGGAGCAGTCCGGTATCGCCCCGTATACCACGGGAATGGCTGTCGGCCTGGCGGCTCGAGGGCACGATGTCGAGGTTCTCACTGGGCTGCCGCATTACCCGGAATGGCGTGTCGACCCGGCGTACCGCGGATCGTCCGGGACAACGAAAACCGTGGACGGCGTCGTGGTGCGACGGTTCGCCCACTACGTACCCGCCAACCCGACGATGCGCAGCAGGGTGGTATTCGAGAGCACCTTCGGCGCCCGGGTGGCGTCAGCGCGCTGGGACAAGCCAGAACTCGTCCTCACGGTCAGTCCCTCGTTGATCGCCAGTGCAATGGTCATCACGCGGTCGAGGCTGGCCAACATCCCGACGGGCCTCATCGTGCAGGACCTTTACGGCAAGGGCGTCATCGAGACGGGCGCCATGTCGACCACCATGGCCGGGCCGGCAGTGCGATTCGAAAGTGCGGTCCTCAACCGTACGACGGGCACGGCCGTGGTTCACGACCGCTTCGCGGACGCGGCGGTCAAGATGGGGGTAGACCCCAAGCGAGTCACCGTCATACGAAACTGGGCACACATCGAATCACCAACCGCCGCCGAGGACACTGCGAAAGTGCGCCTGCAGCACGGCTGGCAACCGCAGGAGCGCATCATTCTGCATTCCGGAAACATGGGCGCCAAGCAGGGTTTGGAAAACGTTGTCGCAGCAGCACGACTCGCAGACGAGCGCGGGGTCGACATCAGGTTCGTGCTAATGGGCGACGGCAACCAACGAAGGCTACTGCAACAGTCGGCCAAAGGCGTCCAGCGGATCGAATTCAAGGAGTCGCTCGACGCTGACGATTATCGTCAGGTGCTGGCCAGCGCCGACGTCTTGTTGGTCAACGAACTTCCGGGCGTCGGTGAGATGGCAGTACCGAGCAAGTTGACTTCCTACTTCTCCGCCGGCCGCCCGGTCCTAGCGGCGACTGACGCCAACGGTGTCACCGCTGGGGAGATCCGCGACGCTGGGGCAGGTGTCGTGGTCCCAGCCGGCGATCCCGCGGCTCTGCTCGACACGGCGGTCGGTCTAGCCGACAACATCGAAGCCGGCAGCCGACTTGGGATGTTTGGCCAGCAGTACGCTCGCCGCCTCCTGAGTCCAGAACGTGCGCTGGACGAATACGAAGACTGGTGCTACCGGCTGAGGGCAAAGCCCGCGAACTGAGGAAACATCGATATTTCCACACGCGGTTCTCCGCTCCTAGTCCAGACGAAACTTCCAGTCGTCTCAAACGGTCCCGGCGGCGTATCGATGGCAGCGCGATCCCGGAACTCAGATCGTTTTATCTCGCGAATGAAACGCGCGGGAACTCCGCCGTAAAGGCCTGAGATGCCTGGCGACTGAGGTGCACCTGGCCGGCGTGGCCGGGGTAATCGGGGATAACCAGCCTCAAGTCCGTCTACGTGGCCTCGTGGGCGGTAGCGCGATGGGACGGTGCGGGCTTCCCCACCGGTACGCGGCGCTGTCTCCGTCGACGTTCCTCGGCGGCCCGAGGTCTGCTCTGCGGCTATATCCCGACTCTATGGATGTGTAGGGTCGCATTAAAGACCGTCAGTATTGGATTACCGTGGTGTGCTAACGTACAGTATGTTTAGCGGCTCCGTTCAAGTGCTCGGTATACCTACATAGGGGCCTGCCCAGCCGCCGTAACCTCGGCCCGTCGTCGGGCCGAGCTGCTTCCGCCAGGAGGAGCACATGTCGTTCGTGACCACAACGCCGGAGATGCTGGCGTCCGTGCCATCCATGACAAATGCTTGGTTACTTGCCGGGGTCCCACAGGACTACCGCGAGAAGGCGCTGGTATGGAGGGCAATCGGCGGATGGAGTGGTAGCTCGAAATGCTGAACGTCTTCCGCCGCCCACGCTCGATACCTCCGCTGCAATCAGCGGCTCTTGCGGTCTGCATTTTGCAGGCTGTCGTCATCTCGTTAGGGGCAGTTAGCAGCAAAACAATCAGCCGTGCAGACGACGTAAATGCCTGCCCGGCGCAACGAGCAGTGGTCGATAATTTCTCTGGTCCCGCAGGTGCCCGGCCCAATCCGCAACTGTGGAATTACGAGCTGGGCGGTGGCGGCACGGACGGCCAACTCCAGGCAAACACCAACAGTCCGCGCAACGCGTCACTGGACGGCGACGGCAATCTCGCGATCACCGCCTTCAGAGAACCCATCAACATCCCCGGGTTCGGCACGTTTGATTACAGCAGCGCCTCCCTCAACACGCACGGGCATCTCGACTTCTGCTATGGCACTCTCACCGCCCGCATCAAGCTAGCCGCCCCCCGGACCGGCGTTAGGCCGGCGTTCTTTCTGGTGGGCTCTGACTTCGCGACTGTGAGTTGGCCGCGGTGCGGCGAAATTGACATTTTGGATACTGGGGGGCTGCCTATCGGCGGAGCTTCGATTCACGGCGCCGGTGGGGACGATGAGCTGACCCAGAGGCTGACGGGCACCCCTGGGTACAACGTGCCGGTCATGATGCCGTTCGAAATGGGTACGGACTGGCACGAATACGCGCTGGATTGGCAGCGCGACAAGATCGCCGTCAGCATTGACGGACACGTTTTCGGTTCCTGGACCCCGGGGTCGCTGCCGCCCGGCGCAACGTGGACGTTTAACGATCATCCGATGTATGTGATCCTCAACATTGCTGTCGGCCTCGGTTCCTTGGTGCCAGATGCTTCGACTCCGTTCCCCGCCACGATGCTAATCGATTCGGTGCGGTACGCCCCCGCAACGTGACGCGGGGCAATGCGCCGCGGCCGAGTCGGCTGAGATCACGTCGGCCGATAGCCCGAGAAGGAGGGTGAGCTTGGTCACGATGGGTACGGCCGCGAGAAGTTGCAGCCAGCCTCGCTACGTCGCGGGGGTGACGTTCGGCTGATGAAGAGCGCGACGACTGCAACCGTGACGTCGAAGGATATTCCGGGCGCTTTGGCGTTTCCGCCGTGGCTGTCGAAGACGGTAGTGGGCTGCTTCCTGGTGGCTTCCTTCACGGCGACATGGGGCGGCATTTATCTCGGCGGGTTCCAGATTGCAGACATTTTTCTTTTTCTTGCGTTCATTGTCGCCGTGGCGATGGTGGTGTTCGGGAATTTGAGATTTGCTATTCCCCGGTGGCTTTGGGCGCCCGCTGTCGCGTTATTTGCGGGCTTCACTGCACTGATATACAGCCCAATTCCGGATGCTTATTTTGTGCAGCGGTATGAGCACACTTTGTATTCACCCTTCATGGGGTGGAGTGATACCGGCCCACCGGGCGGCGTCAAGTCGGCGTTCTGGATTGTCGCTCTGCTGGTCGTGCCGATCGCAGCCATCGCATGTACCGCGCTGGACTCGAGGGTGCCCAAGTGGATCGTGGCTTCGTTCCTGGCGGGTGTGGCCATTTCCAGCTTGATCGCGCTGACCGATCTCACCAACCTCACCCATGTCTCGCGCAGCCTCACCCTGGCGTCCTTGCGGACGGGGCATGAGTTCGACAACCACCGGGAAACGGGTTTGACCGACCATCCCAATACGCTTGGCCTGGTCTGCACCATCGCCGTACCGTTCGCCGTGCACTTCATCAGCGAGTCGCGACGTCGCTGGCTGCCGTGTATCGCGCTGGTGCTGCTTTGCGGCGGTGTAATGGCGTCCGGGTCGCGAGGCGCCCAAATCGGCTTTCCGGCCGCAGTGCTCGTCGCGATCCTCGTTTCGCCACATAAGAAGAAGGTCGTGGGATGGTTGGCGGCCACCCTCACCGCGGCAGTTCTCGGTGGCTTGACCGCTCTGACGCAGTTGGCGCCCGGGATCCTCGACAAGCTGTTTCGGTTCGACGAGAACCGCGCCAGCCTTGGTAGTAATGACGAGCGCGCGTTCCTTCATGCACAGGCGTGGAACGATTTCAACAATTATCCTATTTTTGGGATCGGCATAAAGCACATCGGGGAAGCGCATGATATTTATCTTCAAATGATGTCAGCCGGCGGTACCGTTCTTGTCGCAGGGATGCTCATATATTGGTTCGGCACGTTGCGATCGTGCTGGCTGGCCAGCCGCAGCGGCGAAGCGCTGGGGGCCTATCTCATAGTGTCGGTCATCGCGTCGCTCGTCATTGGTGTGCTGGAAAATCAACTTACCGACCGTTTCCTGTACTACACGATAGGTTGCGCGGCGGCCCTTGCGGCCACCGCGCGGGTCGGAACACCCGCGAGCCACCCACTCGACCGAAAGACACCGACAGGCCACGTCACCGCGGCGGTCGGGCCGGCTCGGGTTTAGGTCGCGGATTAGGGCAATTGAGGATGCGCGCATGCGGTTTGGTGGCGTGCCTGATCGCCTCAGCATCATGACCCCAGCAAGCCAGTCCGGCCAGCGGGGTCCACAACCACACGTCCAAAGCAGCGGGATGCTGCGCCCATCCCCCGGTAACCGATGCACAAGTGCCGTTGACCAGCAAGCCATGCATCAAAGACATGATGGTGGCTCAAGGCGCGGTTCTTCCCCCGTGCCCGCGGCGGCAGGTATCACCTGCCCCTCTTACCTTTCGGTCGGTCGCGCCTCGGTCCCAGCGGTACGCAAAATCCGCCTGTACATGTTCGCCGTCCGTGATAAGCTCCCAGAGCAAACCTTCCGTTATAGCTTTACCGATAAACGATACTTATGTACGTTGTTACAGCTAGAAAGCAAACCGCCGACAATCCCAATCTGATTGCGCGCTTCGCGCATCGGGCATGGCTGAAGGGTCCTAACCCGCCAGCTGTCGTGGACACGTTTACAAGGGGGCAGTAAGGATGCCAACCGTCTCGCATACAGCCGCGCAAGATGTGAGCACCGTTCTGAGGCGTGGCTGGAAGCTCATCGTGGGCTGCGCGGTAGCGTTCGGCTTGGTTGCGCTGACCACGTGTTTGCTGCAGAAGCCGGTATACCAGGCGACCGTCACGCTATTTGTGACGTCGGTGGGGAACGGTCAAGGCGCATCCGGCCCCTATGAAAACGCGATGGGTTCGTCGATGCTCGTCGGCTCGTACGCGAAACTGGCCTACTCGGATACGGTGCTCGTGCCCGCTGTAAAGGCGGCAGGCCTCAATATGACGCTGGGTCAGGCCAAGAGCGCCATTAGTACCCAGATCGTTCCTGAAACCGTCATGTTTACGGTTAGCGCCAAGGATCGAGATCCCGACGTGGCCAAGCGATTTAGCAACGAGATTAG
>DATAZN010000232.1:0-8431 GCA_036272035.1 Mycobacterium sp.
GACCCCGGATTCGGGTACCCGGATGGGCCGGAATCAAACTGTCCCGCAGCGGGAGACGCCCATCGAGTTGGCGCGGCCGCCGGTCTAGCTGTTGCGCAGGCCCTCGACGAAAGCCCCGGCTTCTTCCCAACTGGGCAACAGACCGGCGGCGCGCACCTCGTCCAAGGTGGGCGCGGCGGCGTCGCGGTCGGAGATCAGCATCTCGTGCCCGCTCGGCCAGTCGATCGCCAGCGCCGGGTCGGTAGGGGAGATGGTGTGTTCGCGTTGCGGGCTGTACTCCGTTGAGCAGAGATACATCACCGTCGAATTATCTTGCAGCACAAGGAACCCATGCGCCAGACCTTCGGAGAGGTAGACCGTTTTGCGGCTGCGGTCGTCGAGCACCACCGCGTCCCAGCGGCCGAAAGTCGGCGAGCCCACCCGGATATCGACAACGACATCGAACACCGAGCCGGACAGGCAGGTCACGTATTTGGCTTGGCTCGGTGGCAGCTGCGCGAAATGCAGGCCGCGAAGCACTCCGGCCGCCGACACCGAGCAGTTGGCTTGCCGGACATCCAGGCGATGCCCCGCGAACTCAGTGAAGCTGTCGTCGGTGAGCCATTCGAAGAAAAGTCCACGCGAATCGGGATGCACCGCCGGTGTGATTTCCCATGCTCCGGCTATGTCCAGTTCCCGGACTTGCACGTCACTGACCCTGTCGTTCGTAGCGAGCCTCGGCGGCGTCTTTGAGGGGCCGCCACCAGGATTCGTGGTCGCGATACCACTCGATGGTGGTGCGCAACCCTTCAGCGAAATCGGTATGCTTTGGCGCCCAGCCCAATTCATTGCTCAGCTGGGACGGATCGATCGCATACCGGAGGTCGTGGCCGACTCGGTCGACAACGTGGTCGAAGTCGTCGGGATCGCGTCCCATCAACTCGAGCAGAGTCCGCAGCACCGAACGGTTGTCGCGTTCGCCGTCGGCGCCGATCAGATAGGTCCGTCCAGCGCGACCGCCGTCGAGGATACGGCGCACCGCGTCGTTGTGGTCCTCGACGTGGATCCAGTCCCGGACGTTGGCCCCGTCGCCATACAACTTCGGCCGCCGCCCGGTGAGGACATTGGTGATCTGCCGTGGGATGAACTTCTCCACGTGCTGATACGGCCCATAGTTGTTGGAGCAGTTTGAGATCGTCGCGCGCACGCCGTAGGAACGCACCCAACCCCGCACCAGCAGGTCGGAGGCCGCCTTTGTCGACGAATAGGGACTCGACGGGTTATATGGCGTGGACTCGGTGAACCGTTGCGGATCGTCGAGCTCCAGATCCCCGTAGACCTCGTCGGTCGAGACGTGATGCAGCCGCGCCCCATGCCGGCGTACCGCTTCCAGGATGATGAACGTCCCGATCACGTTGGCGTGCACAAACGACGCCGGATCGGCCAGCGAGTTATCCACATGGGTTTCCGCCGCGAAATGCACCACTGCGTCCGACTCGGCGACCAATTGGGAAACGAGGTCCGCATCGGTGATGTCGCCCTGCACCAGCCTGATCTGGTCCTCGACGGGAGCCAGCGATTCGCGGCTGCCCGCGTAGGTCATGGCGTCCAGAACCGTCACCGCATCGTCTGGGTGGTCGCGCATGGTGGAGTGCACGAAATTGGCGCCGATGAAGCCGGCGCCACCGGTGACCAGCAGCCGCATGGAGCAAACCCTAGCGCGGCCCTCAGCTCGGAGATACCAAACCCAGTGCCCCGGCCAGCTCTTCCAGTGCGCCCACCAGCTTGCCGTCGGGCCCGCCCAGCACCTGGATCGCCACATGATCGGCGCCGGCCTCGAGATGCTCGTTGAGGCGCGCGGCGATCTGCTCGGGCGTGCCGTGGGCGACGACGGCGTCAATCAGCTTGTCGCTGCCGGGTTTACGGACATCGGCATCGGTGAACCCGAGCCGCCGCCAGTTGTTCACATAGTTATTCAGCCCGAGGTAGAAGTCGGCGGTTTTCCGGCCGATTTCACGCGCCTCGTTGGCATTGCTGGTCAGCACGACCTTGTGTTCGGGGGCCAGGAACACCGTGTTGCCGATCAGCGCGCGCGCGTGAGCGGTGTGTTCCGGCGTCGTCAGGTAGGGGTGGGCGCCGGCGCTACGTTCCGCGGAGAGAGCCAGCACTTTGGGACCCAAGGCAGCGAGCACCCGCCGGCTGGTCGGCACCGATGCGCTGTCGAGCTCGTCGAGATACTCGACGAGTGCGTCGTAGGGCTTCTTGTAATCCCCAGTGTGTTCGGGGTGACCTACGCCGATACCGAGCAAGAACCGGCCCGGGTAGTCGTTCTCGATGCGGTGATAGGACTCGGCCACGTCGGCGGCAGGCGATGCCCAGATGTTGATGATCCCCGTCGCCAGTTGCAGCGACGACGTCTCCGCCAGAGCCGGCTCCACCCACGCCAGGTCGGCATCGGGCGATGCGCCGATCCAGGCAGCCCCGTAACCCAGCGCTTCGATCTGCTGGGCGAGGTTCGGGCTGATGGATCGGTTGGCGAGCCAGACGCCGTAGCGACCCACGTCGAGTTTCAGCGAAGCGCCCTCGGTCATCTAGCTCCCCCTCTGGTCCGTCAGGCCGGATTCAGTCCAAGCGGCCCGGCCAGTTCGGCCAGAGCCGACACTAGGTTTTCATCTTTGGTCAGGATCTGCACAGGTACGTGGTCAGCGCCCGCGTCGAGGTGTTCTTTCATCCGCGCCGCGATCGCCTCGGGCGCGCCATACGCCACCACCGCGTCGAGCAGGCGGTCGCTGCCGGGCCGGTTGACTTCGTCCTCGGAGAACCCCAGCCTCTTCCAGCTGTTTCGGTAATTGGCCAGGTTGAAATAAATGTCGAGCGCCCTGCGGCCAACGGCGCGAGCCTTCTCCGGGTCCGTGGTCAGCACCGCCTTGTGTTCGGGCGCCAGGAACGCCGACGGGCCGATCAGCTCGCGGGCATGTGCGGTGTGCTCTGGCGTGGTCAGGTATGGATGCGCGCCGGCGCTGCGCTCCGCCGAAAGCTTGAGCACCCGCGGGCCCAGGGCCGCGACCACCCGGCGATTGGCGGGGACCCCGTACTCGTCGAGCTGGTCGAGGTACTGCACCAGCGCGTCGTACGGCTTGCGGTATTCGGTGATCGCCTCGGGATGCCCGACGCCGATCCCCAGCAGGAAACGGCCCGGGTAGGCGCGGTCGATGCGATGGAACGACTCGGCCACCGGTTTGGCCGCCGCCGACCAGATGTTGACGATGCCGGTTGCTAACTGCAGCGTCGTCGTCGCTTCGAGAATGGGCTCCACCCACTCGAGTTCGGCGGGCGGTGAACCACCGACCCAGACAGACCCGTAGCCCAGGGCTTCGATGTCTTTGGCTTGTGCAGGCGTGACGCCGCGTCCGAACGATCCGAACCGGCCAAGATTGGGCTTGCTCGCAGCAGTATCGGTCATGGTTGGTCTAACCGGTCGCGTGATGGGGTCTATTCCGCCAGTTCTGCATCAAGCACGGGATCCGCCAAATCCTCGACGCGCGGTTTTTCCAGCGGCAGCAACACGATGAAGCGGGTATCGCCCGGCACCGACTCCACGCGCAGATCCCCGCGATGTTTCTTCACGACGATGTTCCACGCCAAATCCAGTCCGAGGCCGGTGCCCTCCCCGACCGGTTTGGTGGTGAAGAACGGCTCGAAGATGTGCTCGCGCGCTTCATCGGGGATACCGGGCCCGGTGTCGCAGATCTCGATGCGGGCCAGCTTCTCGCCTTCCCTGCCGGTGCGGACGGTCAGTGTGCCGCCCTTCTCGCGCATCGCCGCCAGTGCGTTGTCGATGATGTTGGTCCAGACCTGGTTGAGATCGCCTGGAAAGCAAGGGATTTCGGGCAGCGATTGGTCGAATTCCTTGACCACTGTGATGGCGCTGCCGTTCTTGCTGCCGTCTTTGCCGAATCGATCGGCGAACATCACCAGCGTGCTGCGCAGCAGTTCGTGCACGTTGGCCACGTCGAAAAGAGCCCGGTCCATCCGCGAATATTGCTTGGCATCGGCCACCAGTGCCGAAATCCGTTTGCTCGCTTCCGAAATCTGATTCATCAGAAGCTCGCTTTCGATGGTGTAGCTGATCCAGCGGACCGCCTCCTCCACCGAGGCAGAAGCATCCAATTCCTCGGCGGTCGCGGCAATCCGCTCCAGCCAGTCGGTGTTGACGCCGCCTTCGACGAGTGTCGGCGCGATGTCCCACCCGCCGTCGATGCCGTGGTCCTCGAGCCACTCGCCGACGGCGTCCTCGCGGTCGGTGGATTCGATCGCGGTCAGGTGCTGCGATGCCGATTTGCCGACCTGCTCGGCGACCGCCTCCTGCAACCGCACCAACGCGTTCAGCGTCTCAGCGCTGACGGTGCCGTCGGCGAGCATCACCAGTTTCCCGCGCATGCGGGAGATCCGGCCGCGCAGCTCGTCGGCGGCTCGTGCGATGGCAGCGGCCGGATTGTTCAGCTGATGGGTCAGCCCGGCCGACAACCGGCCCAGCGCGAGCAGCTTCTCCCGGTTGTCGATGATCCGGCGGGTCCGGTCAGTGCCCACCGCGATCCCGTCGAGCAGGTGCACCGCCATCGGGAACTGATCCCGCATGAACTGAGCGAACACCGGAGCGTCCATGACGAAGAACCGCGACGGCTTGGTCACGTGCACCGACGCGTCGTAGAGCTTTTGGTTCCCGCCGGTGAACGCCCGCCAGGCACCGCAATACACGCCGCGTTGTGACGTCCGGTTCGTTTCGATGGCCTGGCCGCCGGAGAGCTTCGACATCGCCAGCTCGCCTTCAATGAGGACGTAGAAGCAGGTCGCCGGATCGCCCTCAACGATGATCGGTCCCGGCTGGAATTCCGCAATATGCCCGTTGACGCACAGGGTCTCGAGCTGCTCATCAGAGAGCGCCTCGAACAGGAACAGGGTGCGCAATTCGTCTGCGTCGCAGGGGAGTTGGGTAGTCATGACTCCGCCAGGTAGCGGTGGACCAGCATCACGGCCATCGATCCTTCGCCGACCGCGGCCGCGACCCGTTTGGCGGATTCGGAGCGCACGTCGCCGGCGACGAACACGCCCGGCACGCTGGTCTCCAGGTGGTGCGGAGGTCGGTCCAATGTCCAACCACACACGTTGCGCAAGTCCGGACCGGTGAGGATGAAACCGTGGTTGTCACGGGCGAGCACGCCGTCGAGCCAATCCGTCCGCGGCGCCGCGCCGATGAAGATGAACATCCGGCCGCAGCTGACGTCGTCGGTGCTGCCGGTCCGGTTGTCGATCAGGGTCAACGTCTCGAGGTGCTCATCCCCGGTCGCGCAGTGCACCTCGGTGCAGGTGCGGACGCTGATGTTGGGCCGAGCTTCGATCTGCTGGATCAGGTAGTGCGACATCGATGCTTCCAGCGACGGTCCGCGCACCAAGATCGTGACCGATTTTGCCCCGCGGGAGAGATGCATCGCCGCCTGCCCTGCCGAGTTCGCCCCGCCGATGACGTAGACCTCTTCGCCCTCGCACTCCGCCGCGATCGACACCGCCGCCCCGTAGTAGACACCGCGCCCGGACAGGTCGGCGCATCCATCGGCCTGCAACTGGTTGTAGGCGACACCGGTGGCAACGATGATTGCGCGCCCGTCAATGGAACTGCCGTCGCCGAACCGGACGGTGCGCTTGGATCCGTTGATTTCCAGGGCGGTCGCCGTGCGGGTAGTGATGAGTTCGGCGCCGAATTTCTCCGCTTGCCGGCGTGCCCGGGTGGCCAACTGGTCGCCGGACACCCCGTCCGGAAAACCGAGGTAGTTCTCGATCTTCGAGCTCTGGCCGGCCTGGCCGCCGGTCGCGGTGGATTCGATCAACACCGTGTGCAGGCCTTCGGAGGCGCCGTAGACCGCGGCGGCCAGGCCCGCGGGCCCGCCGCCGACCACGATCAGGTCGTAGAAATCTTGCGACGGCGTCGTCGTCAGGCCCAAGGCGTCGGCTAGTTCGGCGTCGCTGGGTTCGATGAGCGGGTCGCCCTTCTCGGTGACGACGACAGGTAACCTCTTGCCGTCTTCGCCGGCAGCGTGCAGCAGCTGTTCGCCGTCGGGTTGATCGGCCTCGAACCACTTGTAGTGCAGCCCGTTGCGGACCAGGAAGTTGCGGGCCTCCCAGGAGCGGGCATGCCAGCGGTGCCCGATCACCTTGGTGTGCGGGATCGGCCGCTCTGGCGCCCGCTTCCAGGCCTCCAGCAGGTCGTCGATGACGGGATACAGCTTCTCCTCGGGCGGATCCCACGGCTTGAGCAAGTAATGATCCAGGTCGACGACGTTGATGGCGTCGATGGCGGCGTGGGTGTCGGCGTACGCGGTCAGCAACACTCGCTTGGCCACCGGATAAAGGTCCATCGCCGCCTCGAGGAAGTCGATACCGGTCATCTGGGGCATCCGGTAGTCGGCGACGAGCATGGCGACCGTCTCACCTCGCAACTTGAGCTGCTTGAGGGTGTCCAGGGCGTCCGGGCCTGATTCCGCCCGCACAATCCGGTGGGCATCGCCGTATTTGCGCCGCAGATCCCTGGCAACGGCGCGGGACACCCCGGGATCGTCGTCGACGGTCAGCATCACCGGTTTGCGGGATGCGGTATCGGCACTCGCGGGGTTAGTCATCAGCGTTAAGTATGCGCCTGTCAAGGCTGCCGTGTGGGGGCGACGGTGGCGGTCCTAAATTCTCTGACAGCGATTTTGGCCAGCACGAATGAGCGGGTATCGTGGAGCAACGGCGCGTCATCGCGCTGGTTTCTCGCGTGCCCCGTCTTAGGAATTTCCTGTCACTGGCTCACGTTGCAAAGCCAGCGAATGCTGCGCTGATCCGGGCGTAGAAGCAACGAAACCAAAAGACGAGGATTTCAGAGACGTTATGGCCAAGAAGGACGGCGCCATAGAGGTCGAGGGCCGCGTGGTCGAGCCCCTGCCTAATGCGATGTTCCGCATTGAGCTGGAAAACGGCCACAAGGTGCTTGCCCACATCAGCGGCAAGATGCGGCAGCACTACATCCGCATCCTGCCCGAGGACCGGGTGGTGGTGGAGTTGTCTCCCTACGACCTGTCCCGTGGCCGCATTGTGTACCGCTACAAGTAAGAGCCCGAGCAAGTACCCGACGAGAGACAGAACAGGATCAAGAAGCCGTGAAGGTGAACCCGAGCGTCAAGCCGATCTGCGACAAGTGCAGGGTGATCCGTCGGCATGGGCGGGTCATGGTGATCTGCTCTGATCCGCGCCACAAGCAGCGTCAGGGCTAGCGGCGATCGCAAGCGCGCCAGACAATCGGCTCGGCGCGCAAACAACTGAATGCAGACCTCCCAGCACCACTGAGCGGCTGGCATCTTTAGAGATGGGTTAGCTCAGCTACGTCCGGAACGGAGGCCGGGCCCCGGAGCGGTCAGCCGGGAACGGGCTGGGATTTAGACCTCCGCATAGAGAAGGAATGCCACCCATGGCTCGACTAGTGGGCGTCGACCTCCCGCGCGACAAGCGCATGGAGGTCGCGTTGACGTACATCTTCGGCGTTGGCCGTACCCGCTCCAACGAAATCCTGGCCGCTACCGGGATCGACAAAGATCTGCGCACCAAGGACCTCACCGACGATCAGGTGACCCATCTGCGCGAATACATCGAAGCCAACCTCAAGGTCGAGGGTGACCTGCGCCGCGAGGTGCAGGCCGATATCCGGCGCAAGATCGAGATCGGCTGCTACCAGGGCATTCGGCACCGGCGCGGCCTGCCGGTGCGCGGTCAGCGCACCAAGACCAATGCGCGCACCCGCAAGGGCCCCAAGCGCACCATCGCCGGCAAGAAGAAGGCCAGGTAAGTCATGCCCCCAGCTAAGAAGGCGGCCGCCTCTGCGCCCAAGAAGGGCCAGAAGACCCGGCGTCGGGAAAAGAAGAACGTCCCGCACGGCGCCGCGCACATCAAGAGCACGTTCAACAACACGATCGTGACGATCACCGACCTGCAGGGCAACGTCCTGGCGTGGGCATCCTCGGGTCACGTCGGCTTCAAGGGGTCGCGTAAGTCGACGCCGTTCGCCGCCCAGCTGGCCGCCGAGAACGCCGCCCGCAAGGCACAGGAGCACGGCGTCAAGAAGGTCGACGTGTTCGTCAAGGGCCCGGGTTCGGGCCGCGAGACCGCGATCCGGTCCTTGCAGGCCGCCGGCCTGGAGGTCGGCGCGATCTCTGACGTCACCCCCCAGCCGCACAACGGCTGCCGTCCGCCCAAGCGTCGTCGGGTCTAGGAGAAGAAGACACAATGGCTCGTTACACCGGACCCATGACCCGCAAGTCGCGCCGTCTCGGCGTCGACCTCGTCGGCGGGGATCAGTCCTTCGAGAAGCGCCCCTACCCGCCCGGCCAGCACGGCCGCGCGCGGATCAAGGAGAGCGAATACC
>DATAZN010000233.1:0-8202 GCA_036272035.1 Mycobacterium sp.
AGCACCTCCGCCTTCGTGTGCAGCCGGGGCATCTTGTAGTTGACCACCGCGACGCCCACGGTGTCGGGACTGGACGAGATGTCACCGTGCCGCATGTGAGGTCCCTCCTCGAGAAAGGCGCATCCAGATACTGTCATATGACATAGTACCTAATGGAAATATTCGCAATGAAGGTAAGCCAATGGGAGATGAGGGGTCAAGGGAGCTGTTGGGGCATCCCTCGTTCGGACGCCGGAGATCGCGCCCTGTAGTCCGGGGAGGAACGTTCAACATGGCGGTAACACAAGAGGAGCAGACTGCGTAGTCTCGTGCATCACACAAGGGCGATGACCTGGGAGAACCACATGTCGACGGACGTCCTCGACATTGCGCTCGTCGTACCGACCTGTGGGTCGGCGGGCATCTACGGCCCGTCGTGCATGGCGAGCGGCCAGCTCGCGGCTGACGAGATCAATCAGGCCGGCGGCATCCTCGGTCGCGAAGTGCGGTTGCGCCTCGTCGACGGGGGTCGCGCCCCGCTGGACGTGGCTCGCGAAATTGGCGCTCTGATCAAAGCCGGCGAGATCGACGCGGTCACGGGCTGGCACACCTCAGCTGTGCGGCAAAAGCTTGTCCCCAAGGTCCATGCCCACGTTCCGTACGTCTATACGGCGGTGTACGAGGGTGGGGAACGCTGCCCCGGGGTGTTCCTTACCGGCGAGACTCCGCGCTGGCAGGTGTTGCCGGCGATGCGGTGGATGGCCCGTGAGCTCGGGGTGCGCACCTGGTGCACGGTCGGTAACGACTACATCTGGCCGCGTGCATCCGCGCGGTGGGCGCGGCGCTACAGCGCCTCCTGCGATGCACAGATCCTCGACGAGATCTTCGTGCCGATCGGCACCGAGGAGTTCGGCCCGATGCTGCGTCGTGTCGAACGCAGCCGGGCTCAGGGTGTGCTGATGTTCCTGCTCGGCTCGGACGCCGTGCGGTTCAACCGCGCGTTCACCGAGATGCGCCTGCAGGATCGGGTGGTGCGGTTCAGTCCGCTCATGGACGAGAACATGCTGCTGGCCACCGGCTCGGCGAACACGCACGAGCTCTACTCAGCGGCGGGCTTCTTCGAGACGCTCGCCAGCGCGGACAGCCTCGACTTCGAGCGCCGCTACGTCAACAAGTTCGGGCCGACAGCTCCGATGCTGACTTCGCAGGGGGAGTCGTGCTACGAGGGGCTGACGCTGCTGGCTCGCCTGAGCGAGCAGGCCGGCAGCTTCGAGCTGCCTCAGCTGTGCCGGGCGGCGGAATCGGTGACCTACAACAGTCCCCGCGGCACGGTCAGTATGGAATCCAACCACCTGACGCAGCAGATCTACCTCGCTCGAGCATCGGGACTCGAGTTCGACGTGCTCTGTCAGATCAACGCGCGGTAGAGACCGGCTCGGGCAGCGTCGGCGCCGCGAGAGTGTTGAGCAACGTGACCAAAGTGGCGCTGTGTTCACCCAGCGGCGCGAGGATGTCGGCCTCGATCCGATCGACCCGCGGCCGCAGGCGCTCGTGCACCTCGCGCCCAAGCGCGGACAGATGGACCAGGACACGCCGGCGGTCGGACTCATCGACCACCCGGTAGACCAGCGCCGCGTCAACGAGGCGGTCGGCCAGCTTCGTCAGTGTCGCTCCCGGTACCGCGATGTAGGCGCCGATCACCGACATCGGGTGCCCGTGCCCATCGGCAAGGAGATCCAGTACCCGCCATTGATCGACGGTGAGCTTCTCCTGGGCGAGCGCCTCATCCAATCGACGTGACACCTGTCGTTCGATGTGACCGAGGACGGCCGTCAACGACGAGCCTCCCAGGCTCCGCGACACCCCCACCAGGCACCGTCCCCTCTGGCCACCGGACCCATTTCCGATGTGAACAGTCTCAGAGTAAACCTTCGGCGGGGCGTCGCGCCGGAAGGAGTGGTCCTTCGGATGTGAAAACTTCACAATGGACCTATTGCCAACGCGTACTATTCGAGTAGGTTGTATCGGGCGAGGGGTGCCCAGCCGAGGAACACAACGACCCGCCCGAAGGGGAGACACAACCTATGTCCACTGATCACGGGCACGGCCACGGCCACGCGAGCGACACCGCCCTCGCTCGCATCGAAGCCCTGAGCAAGGAAGGCGTGCACCGGGCGGGCGATCACGAGGGCCCGTTCTCGCTGCACGTGCTCGGGTTGGGTGGCACCGGTGTCGGCATCATCACGGAGTTGCTCAAGGACGCGCCGGAGGGTTTCACCGCCCTCGCAGTCGACATCGGTGCCGCCGACCTGGCCAAGGTGAGTGAGGCCGCGACAGGTGCGAGCACGGGTCTGGTGCGCACCGTGGAGCTGCCGGTGCCTACCCGCGAAGGACTCTCGGCATCGTTGAACCGCTACCGCGAGTTCCTGAAAATGGAGTACCCACGCTACTACTGGAACCCGAACTACGAGCCGTGGCTGCCGGGCGATCTGAAGTTGCCCGCGGCGGGGGAGCGTTTCCCTCGCGCGGTGGCCAAGGCGATCTACGGCTCGGAGTACTACCAGAACCGCGAGATCACCAAGGCACTCGACGAGTTCGCCGAAGGCATCCTGTCCAGCGACAAGACCCCTTTGGTCGTGGTCGCGTTCTCCCTCGCCGGTGGGGTCGGTAGCGGCATCGTCGTCGAGATCGCGCGGCACCTGTCCAACATCAAGCTCGGTCGCCGGCCCTGGGTAGTGGGCATCGGCGTGCTGCCCAGCGGGGCGGACGGGCCGGAGATCACCGACGCATCGTTCTTCCCGGTGATCAACGAGCTCGATTGCATGATCGACACTGAGAAGAACAACGGTGTCATGGCTGTGTGGGGCGATCTCTACAAGAACCCCTTCACCGGCGGGTTCTTCGCGGTGCCACAGGACGATGTCCAAGAGCTCACCGGCGACCTTGCCAAGACCCATTCCTACATCGACTCCGGCATCGCGGGATTCCTCAGCGCGGGTGGGGGCGTCAATGTCTACGAGACTCTCAAGGCGCTCAACTGGCTGGCCGTGCCTGGCGATCAGTGGCACCCGGCGATCCGCGGTCAGCAGAACGACCGCTGGCTCAACATCCTGACCACCCGCACCCTCGAGGATGCCTCCTCGCTGTCGGGGACCGGCCTGGTCAAGGGTTTCAGCACCGAGTACGCCGAAGCCCGGGTACTGGGTGGGAAGAAGGACGAAGTCAAGAAAGCCAGCGAGGCTGTCGCAGCCGCGATCGGGAAGGTCGCGGACACCAGGGTGGACCCCGTCGTGCTGGAGGGCGAAGGCCCTGGTGTGGTCAGCATCGTCCTGCCGAGGGCGACCAAGCTGGATCTGGAGCTTTTCGTCACGTCTCGCGACGCCTACGACGCGATCGAGGAGTGGGAAGAGAAGCTCCTCATGCACTCCTGGCTGCTAGATCTGGGAGTCCTGCTCTGCGAGCCGTCCATCCGCTTCGACGGAATGGGTGGGGAATGCATCTGGGGCTGCGCATGCTGGGTGGTCGTCCCGCACGCCGCGATCCGCGGCGAGGAGATCGCCTCGCCGATCTCGCTTGAAGAGCCCCAAACCGCCAGCTCCGCTATCAGCAGCAGCTAAGTCGGGAGCAGCACATGGACTGGTCCGACATCGTCAAGCGCTATGAAAACGGCGCCGAACTGCCCTCGATGCCCGGAGCCCGCACTCTGCAGGTCACCGGAGCTGATGACGAGTACATCTACGTCTCGCACCGTCTGTGGAGCGACAAGCTGACCAGGGCCTACCTGGAAAAAGCCATGAAAATGCTGGACGAGGGGAAGATGACGCGCAACTACGGCGACGTCATCGACCACTACCGCACCTACATCGCCGACGAACGTCCCACCACCGCGGCCACCGTGCTGAAGGACCTCGGGTACCTCGACTAGGAGCCCTGTCGAACAGCACGACCAATTGAACATTCGCTCGCGCACGACCGCCCGATAGGGCGGCGGTAGTTCCGTTCGCCCAAAACCGGAGGAGAACAGCCATGGCCATGTCGCTCTACCACAGTGCAACAGGTGCTCAGGCGCCGCACTGCATCCACGCGATCGGAATCGGAAAGACCGGCGCGTACATGGTCGAAGCGCTGCTGCGTACCGGCGAGATCGAGGACATGCTTGATGACCCCCGGGCCCGGTTCACCGGCCTGTCCATCGACATCGGGGACCAGGACCAACACGAGCTCAAGGAATACGCCGATGGGTTCAACCAGCGGCTGACCTCCCGGGGCATCCCCACAGACCGGGCGCAGGTACGCACCGTCGCCCTCGACGTACCGGAGAAAAAAGACCTCATGACCAGCCTCAACCGCTGGCGAGAGTTCCTGAAGATGGAGTACCCCCGCTACTACTGGAACCCGAACTACGAGCCGTGGCTGCCCTCGGACACTGAGCTGCCCAAGGCGGGGGAGTCGATCCCGCGCGCCATCTCGAAGGCGATCTACGGCCACTACTACTACGGCGACGACCGGCCGTTGGAGAAGGAGCTGGACGACTTCGTCGCCAGCATCAACGCCACCAAGCTGCCCTCGATCGTACTGATCTTCTTCTCCATGGCCGGTGGCACCGGATCCGGCATGGTCGTCGACCTGGCCCGGCATCTGTCCAACGTGAAGCTCGGCCGGAGGCTGCCGGTCGTGGGCGTCGCCGCCATGCCGTTCTCGGGCGACGAGGAGCACGCCGGCGGTAAGGCTGAGCTCTTCCCGGCGATGAACGAGATCGACTGCATGCTCGATGACGCCAAGAACCAAGGCGTCATGGCCGTCTGGGGCGACCTCTACAAGAACCCGTTCACCGGCGGCTTCTTCGCGCTGCCCCAGGAACACTCCTGGCAGCGCCTGGGCTCCTACACCAAGGCCGGCAAGCCCGCGGTCCGCGACCACCTGCGCAAGATGGTCACCCGCAAGTTCGTCAACGACTCCTTCACCCGGTTCGTCGTCCAGGACTATGGGCGCCTGCTGTTTAAGATGCTGCGCCCCGCCGGATTCACCGGCGCACCGCACGAGCGCAACATCTCCGGCGACCGGACCTGGACAGTCTTCGACGTGGCTAAGTACACCCATCCCGGGGTCGAGGTCCTGCCCGGTGAGCCGCGCAGCAAGTGGCGCGAGGTGGTCGGCAAATGGATCGGCTACATCCCCCAGTTCTCCGGGCTCAAAGAGGGCTTCAAGACCGACTACATCGAAGCCCACACGGTGTCCCCACGCGAGCTGTGGAACCCGACGCTTCAGAAGAAGCTGGAGGCAGTCCTGGGCGAGTACGTCCTGGACGGCGAGGACGGCACAGTCAACACCACAGTCGGAGAGTTCTTCGACGAGCTGACCGCCTACTCCAACATCGTCATCCCGGGGGTGGCCAAGAACGACTTCACCGCGTTCTACGCCGCACGTGACGCCTACGACGCGATCGACTCGTGGGAAGAAAAGTTGATGATGCACTCCTGGCTGCTCGACCTCGGGGTGATCCTCTCCGAACAGTCCATCCGCTTTGATGGCATGGCCGGGGAGTGCATCTGGGGCTGCGCCTGCTGGGTCGTCGTGCCCCACGACGCGATCCGCGGCGATGCCGTCATCTCCAAGGATCTGACCGTCGTGCAAGCCGACCACATCGCCATGATGACCAAGACTGTGGTCAAGACGCCGTAGTCCGCAACCGACCGCGATGTGGGGCCGGCACACCACGCGTGCTGGCCCCACACCGCCCGCATTTGCTGGAGGCATGATGGCTGAGGTCGGAGACCAGCTGCCGGACGTCCAAGTCATGACCAGCACGCCCGACGGACCGAGATGGAGCAGCATGCGCGACCTGCTGGGGGCCGGCACCGTGCTGTTGGTCGGAGTCCCCGGGGCGTTCACGCCGGTCTGCACCGACTTCCACCTGCCCGGCCTGGTCCTCGCCGCCGAGGAGCTCACCGCCAAGGGCATCGAGAGAATCGCTGTCGTATCCGTCAACGACGCGTTCGTGATGAATGCCTGGGGCAACCACAACAACGTCGGAACCAACTTCGTCATGGTCGCCGACCCGGCAGCGAACTTCACCAAGGCCATGGGCGTGGACACCGACGCCGCCGCGTTCGGACTCGGTGTCCGCTCCGAACGCTATGCGGCCATCCTCCGCGGCGGCATCATCAGCACGCTCGACGTCGAGGAGGCGTTCGTCGACCACCAGGTCAGCTCGGCTGAAGCCGTGCTCGCCCGTCTGTGACCGCCATGGACACCGTGAATCTCAGCATCGACGAAGAGTTCGACCGCTGGCTCGAGCGCGTACATGCCACCCACGCCGCCGTGCTGTTCACCTGCACATCCAGATTGAGGGGCGACCGAACCGCGGCCGCGCAGGTCGCCGTACAGGTGCTTGCCGGGCTGGTCTCCCGTCCCAGCATCTTCCGCTACTTCGGGCTGCCGTTCTCCGGGCGGATCGCCCGCCTCGCCGAGACCAGGCTCGCTGAAGCCGCTGCCGGCGAACTGGCAACGGTATGCGGGTGGCAACAGCTGTGGGAACGGCTCGAATCCATCCCTGAGGGGCACCGCGAGATCCTCGTGGCGACCTGCGTGCGCGGCGACGACATGGCCACGCTCGCGACCGGCTTGCTCTGCGATGGGGACGCCGCGGCCTCCCGGCATGCCGCAACATTGCGGTTCATGCTCGAGCTCGCCGCACCCGGGCTACCTACCGCACCCAACCACGACCCCGCTATCCAGATCGTCGAGTCCGAGGAGTGAGTGCCATGTCGCTGGATTGGGCAGAGGTCACCCGTCGCTACGACGGAGGGACGAAGATCCCCACTGTGGCCGGCGGCAAGACACTCGAGATCACCGGCGTCGATCACACCGGTATCCACATCCGAAACGCCCTGTGGCGAGACACGTTGTCCCGGGAGCATCTGGAGAAGGCCGTCGAGCTCGTCGAAACCGACCGGATGACCCGCCACGCGGGACTGTTCGTAGAGGAATACCGAGCGCTGGTAGCCGATGTGCGGGCAACATCAGCAGCCCACGTACTCAAAGACCTCGGCGTGCTGGACTAACCATGATCGATTACTCGCACGGCCTTCGCTACGAACTCGCCGCGGCCATCGCGCGGCTGGCAGTCCTGAACAACCTCGCGCGGTTGCACCCCGCGGCCCACGTCATCCCGCTGCGGGTCGGCGGTCTGGGCCTGCTCCCGATCACCGACGAAGCCGCCAACGGGTTGGATCCCGCCCCCCTGTGCCATCCGCCCCACCGTCAGGCCCAATCCACAGACCAATCGGATTCCACCATCAACCCGGAAGCACAGCTACTCACCGGACCCGAGTCCGGCTTCTCGGTGCTGACACCCAAACTTCAAACCCTTTTCGAGATCGGCTCGCACCGTGGCCCGATCGTCTACCTCGAAGCCGATTACCTCGGCCGGGAAGGCTGTCAATCAGCAGTGCTCTGGCGCCACGGCCACGTCAGCGTCGGTCCGCTCCTACTCGGGCGTCAGGAGATCTTCTCCACGGCCACCGCGCCCATCTCCGTCGCGCTCCGCGCCCTCGGCATCACCGCGGTCGGCCGGCGCGACGAATTCGTCGTGGCGGGTCTCGGCCGTTGCCGGTCCACGCAGGAGTGGGCCGAGCGGCAGGACGATCAACCATGACGAGGCTCGACTGGGCATCAGTCCAAGCCCGCTACCGCGAGGGCGCGCCCCTTGCTCCGCTCGCCGGTCACTCGCACATGACGGCATCCCTGAACGGCGACGACACCATCTGCATACGGCAGCGGCTCTGGCGTGCACTGATCACCCGGCAAGACCTCGAAACCGCCCTCACCGTGCTCGACAGAACCCCCAAGCCCGTCACCGCCGTGCAGTTCGCCGAACACCTGCGCGCGTTCTACACGAGCACCACCGACTGCTCGCGCATCCCGAACTTGTCCGCCGTGGTCCTTGCCGACCTCAGCTACCTGCCCGCCTGACGACACTCGTGGGCCGGCCATCACCTTCGAGCCGGCCCAGCAGACGACAGACAGCCCAGAACGTGTCGGTGCCTCACCCCGCTGGCTCACCACTTCAAGGAGGTCACCGGTGACCGGCTCCAACGAGACCCTGAGCAACCTGTCCACCGAGACTCGCAGCTTCCCGCCGAGCGCGGAGTTTGCGGGACAGGCGAACGCGACCGAGGAGATGTACGCCCGCGCCGATGCGGACCGGGAGGCGTTCTGGGC